>CAYZHI010000091.1:0-10633 GCA_964477335.1 uncultured Caldilineaceae bacterium
GTTCCTGGGCTAGCTCTGGCGGCATAACATCGAATATCGTTTTGCCGACAAATTCCTCGTGAGGAATGACGGTGGTGACCTCGGCTGAACCGCGCACATCCAGGTAAGTTCCGGTTCGACTGATGCGGAACATAAGGTCCGGGATAGCATCGAGTAAAGCCCGGTTCGTCGCTTCACTTTGTTGAACCTGGCTGAAGAGTTGGGCGTTATCAATAGCCACGGCCAGTTGGTCGGCCATTGTCCGGAAGAAGATGATGTCTTCCCGGCTGAAGGCGGCTTGTTCAACGCTCTGAATGGTCAGCGCCCCAATGACCTCACCCCGGTGTATGAGGGGCAGGGCCATCTCGGAGCGAGTCAGGGGCAAAGCAGGGTTCTGGAAATGGACTGCCTCTTTACCAACATCCAGGGCAATCCGGGCCTGGCGATTGGCCACAGCCCAGCCAATCATCGACTCGCCCCCAATTTTGAGGCGGTGACCCCTTTCCAACTGAATCCGGCCCTCTTCGCCCGTGCCGGCTCGCAACATCGCCCATTCCCCGGTCTCATCGACCATGAAGACGCCAACATAGTAAAGTTCAAAGCGATCCCGCATCAGGTTGACCGTGGTGTTGAGCAGCTCTGGCAGCTCAAGAATTGAACTGGCTACCCGGGCCACCTCAGCGGCGGTATCCATCTGGATGGCGCGATAGGCCGACTTCTGGATGAACTCAAGGTTAAGTAGACTAATGCTCACCTGGTCCATCAAGGCTAACCAGAGGCGCTGCACCATTTCGGTAAAGGTATATGGACTGGTGAAATAGACCAGAACTATCCCGAACTGGTAGCCGGTAGCTGCCAGCGGCAATAACGCCACAGAACGAGCCAATGTTGGCTCAAAGCTGGCCCGTTCTGCGGCTGTCAGCCGGCTGTCGGTGGTAATATCGTCAATGAAAATTGGCCTGGCCGAGGTAAGCAGCCTAATCTGGGCATTATCCGGTAAAAAGAGTCGGGTTTTGTCAGGATAGGTTGGGCTGTTCTGCTTGTGCCAACTGGCTATCAACTCGGCCCAAATCGGCTCATCATTTACCAGATGAAAGCGAAACGCCGCAATCTCACACGGGTTTTGCAGCCGGATCTGTTCAAACAGCGTCTCAAAAATCTGACGTTCACTGAATGCGCCGGCGATGGCCTGGCTGCACCGGAAGAGGACAACAGTTTCGGCAAGTAATTGCTCATATTCAGCCTCGGAGGTGATAGGGGCAGCCATCACCTGCTCCATTCGCTGGTCAGGCAACGCTTCTTGAAGCTCCAGTTTGTGGGAAAGTTGTTGAAATTCCTGCCAGATATCCGACCAGAGTTGACCGACTGGTTGTTTATCGTCCCGAAGAGCCGGTATAAGCGTGGTCAATTGGTTGAGCTTGGTTTGAATCTGCCGCATCGACATATTTTCTGTTTTGTTGGCCATTATTGGATTCCTCATCGCTTGCCGGTAACTTCGTCTTACTAACCGGCCGTTTTGGCCGCGCAGATCAATGATCGTGGTCCGTTTGTTCTTTGGGATCCGCACTCAAGGTGATCCCGCCGCGGGTTGCGCCAAGCACTTTGCTTAATTCTAATACGGTCGTTTTCATAATATCGTCAACCGTGGTGGCGCTTCTAACCCTGCCGCTAATTTCTCGGATGATGCTTTCGCGCCGGGCTGCTCTTTGCGTGACTTCGTATAGACGGGCATTGCTGATAGCGTTGGCCAGTTGATCGGCCATTGTTTGCAACACGGTAATATCTTCAGCCGAGAAGGCGCCACGGACCACGCTCTGCACGGTCAGAGCGCCGATAACTTCATCTCGGCTAACCAGAGGTAAGGCCATTTCTGAGTGGGTGTCGGGCAGGTAGGGGTTCTGAAAGTGGACGGCCTCCGCCCCAACATCCAGAGCAATCCGGGCCTGGCGATTAGCCACCGCCCAACCAATCATTGATTCACCGCCAATTTTGAGCCGGTGGCCTCTGTCCAATTGAATTTGGCCGGCTTCGCCGGTGCCGGCTCGCAGCACCGCCCATTCTTTAGCCTCATCAACCAGGAATAGTCCCACATAGTAGAAGTCGAACTTATCCCGGATCAGGTTCACCGAAGTTTCAATCAGTTCACCAACATCCAAAATTGAGCTGGCTGCCCGGGAAACATCAGCCGCTGTTTGCAACAAGTTGGTCCGGTATTGGGCTTCGGCGAGCAGTTGCCGGTTCTCCAGCCAGATACTTAACTGGTCGGCAATGGTTTCGCCCAGGGCAATGTCGCTTTCGGCAAAGGTGTAATCTGCTTCGGCCGAGCCAGCCACAATCATACCGCCCATTTTACTCTGGATTATCAACGGGATGAATAGCATAACCTCATTTAGAACCGGGTTCAGTTCAGGCTTGTGCAACGGATGCCGGTAACCATCGGTGATGACCAACGGTTTAGGATTGAATTGCAGCCGTTGGGCGATCGGGTCTTCTTTGATTGGCAAGCGAATATCCGCGACAATAGCCTGCCCATCGACATACAAAGCAGCAATCTGGTTGTACTCACCAGCCTGATCTAGCAGCATGATGGCGCCCTGTTTGAGGTTGAGCAGTTGCAGATATTCGTGAAGGACCATTTTGAAGGTGGCCTGGGGCTCGGTAGCCGTTGCCAGCGCATCGCTCAGGCGATAGAGCGCCTGAGTTCGTTCCAGGTTCTGCTGAATCTGGTCGATGAGCCGTTCTCTTTCGGCTTCGCGCTGTTTCCGCTCGGTGATGTCGTGAATGATGCCGACTAGATAATCCGGTTTGCCGTCCTGGCCTACCACCCTTAGCGGAATTTTGCGGGTATACAGGATGCGGATATCGCCATCGGGGTTAGTGTGCTGTTCTTCAGTTTCTTGAATCTCACCCGATGCCAGGGTCTTCTCATCTTGCTCCCAGAACCAGTCGGCCTCTTCTTTGGGCGAGAAATCATAGTCGGACCGACCAATGAGTTCTTCTTCCGGGAGACCATCGAATAGAATGTTGGAGAAGGCCCGGTTGACGACCACCCATTTATGTTCTCTATCTTTAATAAAGATTGGATCGGGGATTTCATCAATGATCGATTTCATAAAAGCCTGGCTGGCCTGAGCCTGCTCGAACAACTGGCCGTTTTGAATGGCGTTAGCGGCCTGCAAAGCGATTGAGTCCAGCAGCGAGACATTTTCTCGACTGAAGCGCCGGCCTGGCTGATCGTCATACAACTCCAGAAAACCAATGACTTTATGTCTGAGCAGTACCGGCACAATCGCCATCGCCGTGCCGTGATTCTGCCTTAAATAGGCATATTCGGCTTGAGTTTGCGCCGTGGTCAGCTCATCAATGTGAACGACCAACTCCTGTTTCGTCCTTAAAACTTTGGGCCAGACGACCGAGTCGTTCAGCCTGAACCGCCGTCCCTGACTGCTGGGGAAAGCGGAGCCGGGTTTGACCCGGTCGCTGATGATGGTGACCATATCATCGTCACCGAGCAGGCTGAGTCCACATTTGGCTACGTTCAACGCCTCGGCTGTTTCTGCTACCAGATTTTTGGCTGCTTCTTGCAGATTGAGGGTGGAACTAACTCTGGTGCCAATGTTGTAGAGCATAGCTTGTTCCACCAGCCGGCGCTGGGTCTGCTCAAACAGCCGGGCGTTCTCGATAGCTGCAGCCAGCTGGTTAGCCATTGTCTGGAGCATGTTGACATCTTCTTCCTCAAAAGCTCCGGCTTCAACGCTCTGCACGTCGAGCGCGCCAATCACCGAGCCACGCGAAATCAAGGGCAGGGCCATTTCAGATCGAGTCTCGGGCAAGAGTGGATTGTTGAAGTGAACGGCATCCTGGCCCACATCCAGGGCAATGCGCGGCTGGCCTGTGCCGGTCACATAACCAACAATCGATTGGCCGGCCACGGCCAGCCGGTGGGGGCGTTCCACCATAATTTTACCCACCTCACCGGTCGAGGCTCGGACAACGGCCCATTTTCGGTCTTGATCCACCAGAAAGATGGAAACATGGTAAAAACCAAACCGATCGCGAATGAGATTCACCGTTTTGCTGAGCACCTCATCCAGTTCGATCACGCCAGACACGGCTTCGCCCACCTCGGCCACAGCTCTAAACTGATTAGCTCGCCGCTGGGTTTGCTCCAACAGTTGGTGGTTTTGCAGGGCAATGGTTACTTGGTCGGCCATTGCCCGGGCCAGGTCGATCTCCCGTTCGCTGAAATCGCGATATTCTTTTACAGCGTCGGCGCCAATCCAGCCGATGGTTTCACCTTTCAAGATCAGCGGGGCTTCCAGCAGAGATTTGGGGAATGTTTCCTGGTTGAAACTAATGAAACCCTTAAGCCGGTCATCGTTCGGCGCATCGGCGCTGACAAAAGGTTGGCCGGAGAGTAAGATTTTCTGATAGGGTATCTCCTCGTCAATCGGGAATCTCAGCCTGGCCACATCCTGCAACTCGTAATTTTCGGCATAGACCACCAACTGGCCGTATTTTCGATCTGGGCTTAGCAGAGTGATGGCCCCCTGATCTAGATTGAGGCTATAGAGAAATTCGATCAGCGCTTCCTGTAAGGTTTCTTGAACGTTGGCCGTATTGGCCAGCACGCGCCCGGCCCGATAAAGCGACTGGGTGCCGGCCAGGGCGGCTGCCGTCCGCTCCACCTGGCGGACGTTTTCCAGAGCTATGGTCGCCTGGCTGCAGAGCGTTTGGTACAGGGTAATGCTTTGCTCGCTGAAATCCTGGAGCGTGCGGTACTCAATTGAAGCCAGCCCATTAACCCGATTATGCGCCACCAGCGGAATAATGATCAAGCTGCACGTGCCAAACCTTTGCAGCAACTCCTGCTCTTCAAGCGATAAACGCTCGTCGGTGTCAACATCCATAATCACCAGCGGTTCCTGACTCTTGGCTATACTATAAAAGGCCGGATAATCGCGCACTCTAAAACGATCATTTAGCCCCTTCTTGCGGTTAGCCGGGTCAACATCGTCAATGAACACAATCTGGCTGGATTGGGGAATATTATTGGCATCAAGGTCTTTACAGGCATAAATGGTGCAGCGTTCGGCGCCGGTAGCCATGATACCTTTAGTCAGCGCCTTATAGACATCCTTAAAGTTAAGGGCCTTGGTCAATTGCCGACTAACGCTCAGGATCAGGCGAGTTTCCTCCAAATTGCTTTGGATATTGTGCAGCAGGGTTGTATTTTCCAGAGCCCCGGCGATACGGGTAGCCAGGGTTTGCAACAGCGCCAAATCTTGCTGGTTGAAATGATTTGGCTGCGGATGAACATAAGAGATGGCCCCTTGTAGTTTGCTCCGCTCAACGATAATGGGGGCGCAGATAGCCGAGCGGACTGCCGGCATAGCGTCATCATGCCCAATCTTGAGCCAGCGTTCATCGGCGACCGTGTCTGACACCAGAGCCGTTTGGCGGTTTTTGATAACCCAGGCATCCAGCCCTTGGGTCAGGGTCCGCAGCACCAGCTCTTTCCACCTGGCCTCATCGATTTGGTTTCGTTCGGCGTAGGAACTTTTGTAATAAAGATTGCCGGCCTCATCCAACAGGTGCAGCTCGCCAGATGCCGCCCCCAGGCGATCGGCCAGACTCACGGCCATTGCAGCAATCGAGTCAAAGTCCAGGTCGCCGCTGAGGGCGGTGCTCATTTCATACAGCAGCTTGAGACGATCCCGTTCGGCCGCAGTTCGCGCCAGCTGTTGGTTTTGGTCAATGGCCCAGGCCACCTGATCGGCCAGAGCTTGCAGAGCTGCTGTGTTCGTCTGGTCAAAATAGTCGTGCTGTTGACTCTGGGCAGCCAGCAGGCCAATCAACTGTTTATCAACGACAAGCGGTAAGATCAACCCAGCCCGGGTTTTTGGTAATAAGAATGGCTTAATTTCGGCGTCGTTGCGACTGTCAGAACGGTCAGGCTCGACCAAACGCGGTCGTCGATGGCAGCTGACCCAGGCGGCGGGGGAAGACCCGGTCAGTGGTAAACGGTTGCCGGCTCGTTTGAATTTGTGATGGGTTGCTCCGGCGGCAGCGGCTAATTCCGCCCACTGCCCCGCTTCGTCGATCAGATAAAGCCCAACATGGTAGAGCTGAAACTGTTCTTTTATCAGCCGGGCCAGGCGTTGCAGCCGGGGTTTGGACTCTGAAATCTTGGCAGTCAACTGGCGGATTTGATTGCTGGCGGCCAGTTGTAACTCACAACGCTGCAGTTGGCGTCGAGTTTGCTCCAGAGTCTGGCTTAATTCTGTTACTTGAACTACCAGTTCACCAGCGCTAACGTTAGTTTGTTTACCCATAATCTTGTTTGCCTTTAATCCGCTGTTTCAAGCTCAAACTGCCGGGGCAGCCGTAAAGCCGGGTCGGGGGTTAATACCCTAAGTCCCACACCTGTTTGCCTTGCAGAATCGAAATAATCTGGTGGGGGAATTTGTCGGGGTCGATTGGCTTGCCGAGAAAACCATCAAAGCCGGCCTGTTTGGCTTTTTCCATAGAGGCCGGGTTGGCGTCGGCGGTAACGGCGACCACCCGCGTGTCGGCAAAACGGGGATCGCCGCGCAATTTGGCCAGGGCGTCGTAGCCATCTTCGTAGGGCAGGTGAATATCCATTAACACCAAATCGACCCGCGGCATGGTATCGGCAAATTCCAGCACCTGCCAGCCTGAGGCTTTCCACTCATAGCGATGAACGCCAATAAAAGCCAGTAACCGGGCGATCAACACCAGGTTTTGTAGATTATCCTCCACAACCAGAACATAGGCTTCTTTTGGGTCAATTGCTTTTTTATTTGTGGGGGGGGAGTCGATAGTTTTGTCGGCCATTAGAATTTTCCTTTCAAAAAGTTCTCAACTTGTTCGGGCAGGGCATCAATGTCGATAGGTTTGGCGATATAACCATCACAACCAACCTCGTGAACCTGTTCTCGATCCTTTTTCATCACGTTGGCGGTCATGGCAATCACCGGAATGTGGGCGGTTTTGGTCTCTTTTTTCAAAGTCTCGGTAATTTCATAGCCGTCGATGTCGGGCAGGTTGATATCGGTAATGACCAAGTCCGGACTGAGGGTTCGCGCCTTGGCCAGACCTTCGCTGCCGTTCTCTGCCCCGATCACCTCGTAGCCCTCCACTTCCAGAACACGCTTGACCAGGGTCATATTATCTTTGTTATCTTCGATATAGAGTACTTTACCTTTGCCCATAATAAGGGCCCTCCTTACCTGCGTCGATTAGAAGTTGCAGTGAGTCGAGTTTTGACTGCTCCGGGTTATAGTTTGGCCATAAGCTTTTTTTCCCGGAGAAGTTTGGTGGCCAGGTCGCGCAGTTTGGCCGTCGGAAACGGCTTGGTCAAGTAGCCATCCACTTGTAGTTGGTTGGCTTTGTCTTCGACTTCGCGGGAACCGAAGGCAGTCATTAAGATCACCCTAATATCGGGTTGCAGCGAACGAGCAACCTCGATCAACGTTAAGCCGTTGATTCCCGTCATCTTCAGATCGGTGATGAGGAGATCGTATTTGTTTAGGGTGAGTTTGCTTAGCGCTTCTTCCCCCCCCGCGGCATTGTCAACCTGGCAGGCCAGTTGCAACTGGCTTAAATCTTGCTTCAGAAAGAAGACCAGGGTGGGTTCATCGTCCACGATTAGGATGTGTTGAGCCCGATTTTGCGCTTTTAACATGCCCTTAATATATCATAAAATGGGTTAAGGCGCGGTTACAGGATGATTACAATTGGCGAGGAAGAGAGACTTTACCGGGCGTTGAGCAAATACCTGCCACCAGCTACGGTGACGACATAACGGGGATTGGCCGGGTCGGGCTCCAATTTATGTCGCAGCCGGTGTACATGTACCCTGGCAATGGCCCGGGCGTCGCTTTCTGTGGCTTCATAGCCCCGCACCTGTTTGATCAGGGTCACCGAGTCGAGGGCTGTATCCGGTTGCAGCATCAAGGTAGCCAGGATGTCAAACTCGGTTGGGGTTAAGTTGATCAGTTCGCCATCACGACTCACCTGGCGATTGGCCCGATTGAGGCTTAAATCCTTGACCAACAGGACCGGCTCTGCAACGGGCTGCTGTTCCGCCGGCGGTTCCACAGCTTGACGAGCCACGCCATCGGCGACACTGGCCAGCAGTTCAGCCGTGTCGAAGGGTTTGGTCAGATAATCGTGGGCGCCCTGACGCAGGGCCTCAATAGCCGAATCCAGGCTGGCGTAGGCGGTCAAAATGATCACACTGGTTTTGGGCGAAATCTGGCGCAAATGGCGAACAATCTCCAGGCCATCCATATCGGTCAGGCGCAGATCAACCAGGGCGACATCAAAGTGTTGGTTGTTAATCAACTGCAAGGCGGTTTTGCCGTCGGCGGCTTCGTCAACTTGATAGCCTTGTTCCAACAGATGTAACCGTAAAAAATGGCGGAGTGTTTTTTCGTCATCAATGACCAAAATACGGGCGCTCATGCGGCTTGATTCCTCTCTACCGGCAACTCGATAATGAAACAGGCGCCTCGGCCAGCCTCACTTTTAACGCTGATCCTGCCGCCGTGCGCCTCAATGATCTGACGGGCCACCGGCAAACCCAGGCCGGTGCCTTTGGTTCTGGTGGTAAAAAAGGGTTCAAAAATACGCCGTTGCGCTTCCGGTGGAATACCCGGGCCGGTATCGGCCACGGCGACAGTGATGTACTCCGACCCCGGTTGGCCGTTGCTCTGGCGGGTTTGGGTCTCGATCTTGAGTTGGCCGCCCGCAGTCATCGCCTGGGCCGCGTTGATGACCAGATTGGTAAAAACCTGCTCCAGGCGCTGGCGATCAACTTTGAGCGGAGGGACGTTGGGCTGATAATTGGTGCTCACCGTCACCTGACTCTCCAGGAGGGTGGGGCGGTAGCGTTGCAGGACTGTATTGACAATTTCGGGAATATGCTCGCGGGATAAATTGAGTCGCAGCGGCCGGGCGACAAAAAGAATGTCCTCCAAAATACGGTTGACCCGGCTGACCTCTCCCTGGATCATAGCCACGCCTTCGTAATCCGGCGAGTCTTTGGGCATATCCCGGGTGAGATACTCGATGCCGGCGGCGATGCCGGCCATTGGGTTCCGGATTTCATGGGCCACCACGGCCGACATCTCACCCAGTGCAGCCAACCGGTCCAGCCGCCGCCGTTCCGCTTCCAGCGCTTTGATCTCGCTTAGATCTTCCAGTACGCCCACCACGCCGGGGCGGGGCTGGCCAGTCAGGCTAATCGCCAGCGGCGCAGTGCTGACTGAGATAGGCAGATCAGCGCCATCCCAGTGGTGCACCAGCAGTTCCTGGTGGGCCTGGGGCTGGCCAGTCGCCAGCGTTTGTTCAAAAACTCGGATCAACTCCTCGGCGCCGCTGATCGCCGCCTGGATGGGACGATTCAGCACGGCTTCGGCCTGGCAGCCCAACATACTGGCGGCAGCCGGATTGAAGGCGGTAATCCGTTGCTGCTGGTCGATGGCAATCAGGCCGTTGGTCATATTTTGAATAATATCTTCGTTGAACTTTCGCAGGGCCTCGGCTTGTTGGAAAAGCTGAGCATTCTGGCGCTCCGCTTCGGCCAGGCGTTCAATGGTTTTGATTTTTTGTTCGTACAGTTGCGAATTTTCAATGGCCGTAGCGGCCGACACCGCCAGGGCCTGCAATAGGGCCTGGTCTTCGTGATTGAACTCGCCGTCCTGTTTGTTCATCACTTCAATGGCCCCAATGGTTTGGCCTTTGGTCTGGAGCGGTACACTCAGGATCGACCGGGTATTGAAGCCGCTGCTCTTATCAACCTCGGCAAAGAAACGGGCATCTTTGGTCACGTCGGGTACGATCACCGGTTCGCCTGTGGCCGCCACCCAGCCGGCCAATCCCTGCCCTAAATTCAGCCGCAGGCCAATAACGGCCGCCGAACCTTCGCCAAATCCGGCTGCAAAGCGGACCTCTTGGGTTTCGTCATCGCGCAGGGCCAGCGAAGCCGCGGCGACGTTCATCAACCGGGTCGTATGGTCGGTGATGAGGGTCAGGGTTTCTTGTAGATTCAGGGTGGAGTTGATGGCCTGGCCGATCTCGTTGAGCGATTTTAGCTCCTGCACCCGCTGGTTGATTTCGGCGTAGAGGCGGGCGTTTTCAATGGCGATGGCCAGTTGATCGACCAACATCTCCAGGGCCGAGACATGATGTTTGGCAAATGCTTCCAGCCGGGTGCTTTGCAATGCCAGCACCCCGATAATCTTCACCCCCAGGGTAATGGGAACGCACAATTCTGAACGGACTTCTTTGGTCTCGCCTTTGGCTACATAGCGTGGCTCGCGGGTCACGTCATTGGCCAGGATCGTTTCTCTGGTTGCGGCAGCCCAGCCAACCAGCCCTTCCCGGAGTTGGTGCACCACCTGCACCGGGTCGGTCACCGGTCCGTGTTGGTCGGATGTGACTCTGGCTCGCAATTCGACCAGTTGGCTGGCCGGATTGTATAAATGGATCGAAACGCTGTAGAAGGCAAAACTGCGCCGAATGGCCTGAACTACTGTCCGCAGCATTACATCGAGGTTTAGAATTGAAGTGGCGGCCTGGCTGACCTCGTTGATCAGAGCCAACTGCACCGCTCGCTCCGACTGAT
>CAYZHI010000092.1:0-10557 GCA_964477335.1 uncultured Caldilineaceae bacterium
GACTTTGTTTGACCTGCTCCAGCAAGTTCAACAGCCGGACCGTGTTGGCTATAGCCGTACGACTTTTGCCGACCCGTTCCGCAACGGCTTCCTGGGTTAAACCAAATTCCGAGATCAGTTGAGCGTACGCCTCTGCCTCTTCCAGGGGATTGAGATCAGACCGCTGGATATTCTCAACCAGCGCCAGTTCCAGCATTTGCTGCGGGCTGGTCTCCTTGATGATCACCGGCACCGTGGCCAGGCCGGCCAGTTGACTGGCTCGCCAGCGCCGCTCACCGGCAATCAATTGATAGCCATAGCCATGTTGAGTGACAATAAGCGGTTGAATCAGCCCATGTTCGGCAATTGAATTGGCTAATTCCTGCAGCTTGTCCCGGTCTATGCTTTGGCGAGGCTGATGAGGGTTGGGTGAAATCCGGTCGACCGGTATTTCAGTGGCGCTGGCCTGAACTTCAGCGCTGGCCGGTCGAGGTGAAGACGCCGGCGGAATTAACGCGCCTAATCCTCTGCCCAATCCTCGTTTCTTGGTCATAACCCTTTCCTTTAGTTACCAATAAGCTGTGGCCGCACCCGGCTGAGAAATTCCTCGGTTAACGCCTGGTAGGCGCGACTGCCAATGGAGCCGGGCGCATAGGCCAGAACATCCTCGCCGTAGCTGGGCGCCTCACTCAAACGAACATTCCGGGGAATGATGGTCTTGAAGATTTCCGCCGGAAAATGTTGGCGAACCTCATTGACCACATCCGCGGCCAGATTGGTGCGGCTATCGTACATGGTCATGACCACCCCGGCTACCGTCAGGGTCGGGTTGAGGTTTTCGCGAACCAGATTGACGGTGTGAATGAGCTGGCCCAGACCTTCCAGCGGCAGATACTCGCATTGCACCGGAATGATAACCCCGGCCGAGGCGGTTAAGGCATTGACGGTCAACAGGCCCAGGCTGGGGGGGGTGTCGACCAGAACAAAGTCATAATCGGTGCAGATGGGTTGCAAAGCTTTTTGCAACAATGTTTCCCGGGCCAACCATTGGACCAGTTCAACTTCGGCCGCGGCCAGATCGGGTGTAGAAGGCACAATGAACAAACGCTCTCGCCGCGTAGGTTTGACAATCTCAACCAGCGGAATCTTGTTGATCAGGGCATCGTAGAGGGATAAGTCGTCGTCGGTTAAGCTAAGCCCGACACTGGAGGATGCGTTCGCTTGGGGATCAGCATCAACAATGAGGACTCGCGCTCGGCGGGCCGCTAAAAAAGCGGCCAGGTTCACTGTGGTCGTGGTCTTACCAACGCCGCCTTTCTGATTGGCGATACTATAAATGAAAGCAGAACGCTTGGCCATACGCCGCCGCTAGAAATCCGGTAATTTCAGCCATTGTAACATAGGCCAGGATGACAAACAAAATATGCTCATGTTTAGAGGTGACTGGAACTCAAGTAACAAGCGCCAGTCACTCCAGTCCCAAAAATAAGTAGGGGCAGGGCGGGTCAAAAGACGATGCCCTGATGCCCCAAGCGTCATTTTGACCTGCCCTACCCCTGAACTGGGCGCTATTTTTTATATCGAATCTCTGACTATTATTTTGGAATAATCGTTACTTTGCGATTCTCGTCGCTGCCAATGCTCTTGGTAAATACTGCCGGATGATTCTTTAAGGCTACGTGAATAACCCGGCGTTCGTAGGCAGGCATAGCTTCCAGCACCACTCGCTTGCGGCTGCTGACAGCCCGCTCGGCCATTTTTTCGGCCATGCGGTGCAGCGACTGGCGACGGCGCACTCGATAAGACTCAACGTCAACTACAATCGGTTGCCAACTGCCCATTTCTTTGCTCACCATCAGTCGCAACATATATTGCAGCGCCTGGAGCGTCTCACTACGGCGGCCAATTAGAATACCCAAATCTTGGCCGGTAATGTTCAGAACCAGGGGCGGTTCCTCACCTTCTTCTACCAAATCTGCAGCAATCCGGCTGTTGATATGGGATCGAGACAACCCCATCCGCTCGAGCAACCCCTTCAGGTAGTATTCTGCAATTTCGCTCACATTTTTCTCACCGCTACTCGGGGCTGGGCTGGCTGGAACCGCAGCCTCTTGGACTTCAGCCGTTCTGCCGGCGTCAACGTCGGGCCGGTCATCGGCAGCTTCAAGTGGAGTTACAGTTGCTTCTGGCCAGGGTCGCCTCTCAGCCTGAACCGAACCTGATCGTGGGGTCAATCGGACTAACGCATCTTCGGCCCCCAGGCCAAAAACCCCTTTCCTACCCTCTTTGAGGATTTCAATATCAACCTCGTCTCTGGATAGGCCTAATTGAGCCAGTCCTTGCTCAATGGCCTCCTCTACAGTTTTAGCGCTTACGTCTAGACTTTTTCCGTTTTGATTTGACATATGTCTCTTTACTATCTTCCTCTTCGTCTGCGTCGGTAGATACTGAATTACTGGCGACAGAATCGGTTACAACAGCTGCAGCACTTCCAGCTGTTGCCCCGGCCGGGGCCGGACTTGCACTCAAATTGGTCTTGGTGAAATATTGCTGAGCCATCGCCAACATGTTGCTGGTAAACCAATACAACGACAACCCGGAGGGTACGACCAGAGCAAAATAACCAAACATCAGCGGCATAAATTTCATCACCTGCTGCATCGAAGCCTGCTGCGGGTCGCTGGTCGGCGGGGTCATCATCTGCTGCATATACATCTGCGAGACGACCAGTAGGATGGGCAAAATTAAATAGGCAATGGCATCGAGCCAGCCAATCGGCGGCGCGCCATTGACAAAGGGGTAGAGCCAGCTCAACCCCTGATTATAATCGGACACGGGCCCGGCCAGGCTGGGAATCCAGAAAAAGCCTTCGTTCAGCAGCCCCTCGGTCGATAATTGCAGCAAGGCTCGATACAAGGCGAACCAGATGGGCATTTGCACCAGCATCGGTAAACAACCGCCCAGCGGATTGACGCCGTGCTCTTTGTAAAGTTTCATCTGCTCCTGGGCCAACTTTTCCCGGTCACCCTTATATTTGTCTTGCAACTCTTTCATCTTGGGCTGCAATTCTTGCATAGCCTTGGATGATTTGATTTGCTGCATGTTGAGCGGGAAAGTAGCCAGCCGGACCAGGACGGTAAAGAGGATAATGGCAAAGCCAAAAGAATAGGGGATGCCAAAATTTTGCAAGAAACTATCCAGGGCGACTAGAATCACGGCCAGTAGATTGACAAATCTACCCCACAACCCCAAATCAGGGGTCTGGGTCACAATGGTTGCACTGGCCTGCAGGGTGGCGCCGCCAAATTCCAGGACGGCGATATTGCTTAATGATTGATCGGGTGACGACGTTGTGGGTGGGATGGCGTTATACTGGATGATGACCGGCTCACCTTGTTGCAGGCTACCCGACCATAAGACAGTGTTGTGGTCGCTCTCTACCTGGCCCACGGTGGCCGAAATCGAGGCGGTTTGCAGCGCCAGGCCGTCAGGCAAGGTATCGGTCAGGCTGCCATTGATGGTTTCGGCGTTCTCGTTTTGAATGGTAACCGTATAGCTGAAGATTTGGCCGAGTGGAACAGTATCTTGACTGGCTACCTTTTCCAGGGTCACACCCGCTTGCTGGGCCAACGGCCCAACTTTGGCTGGACCGGGCGGTGGAGCGGCGGTGGCTGGCTGGCCCAATACAACTATAGCGATGATGCCGCTGATGATCAGCGGCAGAAGCATTAACTTAAGAATTTGGGCGCGCAAAATTTTTTTATCCTCCTGACAACAGGCCAACCGCTCTAAGGTACGGGGTCATACCCGCCAGGATGCAGCGGATGACATCGACCGATCCGTTTAATCGCAAGCCAGCCGCCTTTCAAAATGCCATATTTTTGAATGGCCTCATAGCCGTAATGAGAGCAAGTTGGATAAAATCGACAGCTTGACGGCAAAGCCGGCGAAATAAATTTTTGGTAAAATCGAATGAGAGCCAAGGCCAGATACTTCATCTGGTCAACCGCCTTTCTGACCTTCTGTCTCCTACCCATCTCGATGGTTCAACCAGGCTCAGTAGATCCAAATTTACGTAGGACGGCATCCCTATGCCGTCCGCAAAGGCATAGGGATGCCTTTGCTACGGCCAAAAATTGGATCTACTAAGGCTGCCGAAATCAACCTTGCCGCTGAAATAAGCCGGCCTTTTCTAACAAAAGTTTTAGATTTTGTTCGATGTCGGCGTAGCAGACCTGGTTCATTGGCTGGCGAGCGATTAAGACGACGTCGAAACCCGGTTTAATCTTGTCGAGATGGAGCCGAATTGCTTCCCGCATCCGCCGTTTTAACTTATTGCGCTGTACGGCTTTGCCCAGCCGTTTGCTCACCACAAAACCAAAGCGGCTGTAGTCTAACTCATTTCGTAGAAAAGCCAGCACCATTAACGGGCTGGCATGGAACTTACCTGAACGCCGCACTCGCTGAAAATCACTATTGCGGCGTAAGCGATACTGTCGCTTCATCGGGCAGCAAGCTAAAAACAATCAGGTGGCAAGTTACCCTTTGCAACATTGCAGCTTGCCGCTTCGCCTGTAACTTGCATCTTGCTACCTGTTACCTCTAATTATCAATCAGCATTCCAATTCGTCCGTTTAGGGTGCACTCGCTGCACCGCCAGCACTTTACGGCCCCGAGCCCGCCGGGCTTTGAGGACTTTCTGGCCCCCTCGAGTTGCCATTCGAGATCGAAAACCGTGAACACGGGCGCGTCGTCGTCGTTTGGGTTGATAAGTCCGTTTGACCATGATCTAGCAAACCTCAGCTTCAAAGTATTTATAATGGACAAGAAATTATACCTATTTGATTTACGATTGGCAAAAACCGGCCGGATGGATACAATCTTAACCCCTTTTTCGTGATCAGCCGGCCTGATCCACATGATCTGGCCCAATCACGCGCCGGGTAACCGGAGACGATAACACAATGGAGGTGGCAGTTTGGCCAAACGCGCTCAGTTGAGTGATCAACCTTTCCAAATCAGGAATAGAGGCGGCCACTACCTTGACGATAAAAGAATCGGTACCGGTTAAATGGTGACACTCCAGCACCGCCGGTAGCTTTTTGACCAGGGTGGTGATGGCCGGATAGCGGTCACTGGTCGTCATAATCCGGATAAAGGCCATCAGCGGGAAACCAATTTGGGACAAATTGATGTGGGCGTGGTAACCGGTAATCAGGCCGGCTTCCTCCATCCGGCGCACCCGTTCGGCCACTGCCGGCAACGATAACCCCACTCGCCGCCCCAACTCGGCATACGAGAGCCGGCCGTCGTCCTGCAATTCGAGCAACAAGCTCCAGCCAACCTCGTCCAGAAGTTTATTAGTATCTAAAGTCATTTGCCTTTTTCTTTTATTTTATTAAGCCATAATAACCGATTGTCTTAGTTTTTGTCTTTACAAGACCCAAAAACTTTGTTAAACTCTGGTGTTGAAAGAAGAGGGATACAGGCAACAGAGATGCAAATTTGCTCAACCGGCTGGTCAAATCCGGGTCAAAACGGGGATTTGGCAATCCTCTTTGAGCAAAATTGGACCTGCTGAGCATAGCATTGGCCAGATTGGCTGCTCATGTTGAGGTAACCGCATTATGGAGCTGTCGCTATTGGTTAAAGGGTTTATTATCGGCTTTTCAATCGCGGCCCCAGTCGGTCCGATTGGGGTGTTGTGCATTCGCCGGACCCTGGCCGAGGGACGGCTGGTCGGCCTGCTGACCGGACTGGGGGCGGCCAGCGCCGATGCAGTTTACGGCAGCATCGCCGGTTTTGGTTTGACCTTTATCGCCGCTTTCCTGGTCAGCCAGCAAATTTGGTTGGGCCTGGCCGGCGGATTGTTTCTGCTATATCTGGGCCTTAAGACAGTGCGCACAGCTCCGGCTGTTAAAGCAGCCTCAGCCAATCACAATAGTCTGTTGAGCGCCTATGCCTCCACCTTTGTCCTCACCTTGACCAACCCGGCTACTATCCTCTCCTTTACCGCTATTTTTGCCGCTCTTGGCCTGGGCAACTCGACCGGCACTTACATTTCAGCCGTTTCTCTGGTGGCCGGTGTTTTTGCCGGTTCGGCCTTGTGGTGGCTGCTACTGAGCAGCGGCGTCAGCCTGCTGCGGGCCAGCTTTACCCCAGCCTGGCTGCTTTGGGTGAATAGAGGTTCGGGCTTCATCCTCAGCGGTTTTGGTCTGCTCATCCTGCTGAACCTGCTTTGGCCGGCTCTAACCTGATGGGCTGGTTTTTTAATACTGATTTAATTATCTTGTCATTTTTTTTTAATCTTTTTGCAGTACGCTATGGGTATACTGAGTTAAATCAGTATACCCCTCCCTCCTTCGAAAAACCCGCGTTGTGGCAGCGCGGGTTTTTCCCTTTAAAGCATGCGCGCCACGATGGGCGCATTCTTCCACAAATCTTCCAGTTGATAGTAGGCTCGCTGCTGGGGCGAGAAAATATGCACAATTACCGAGCCAAAGTCAACCAACATCCAACCCGACTCCGGCGTGCCTTCGACGAGAGCCGGCTGGCTGCCGGCTTTGCGCAGCTCTTCCAGCAACCCCTCCACAATTGCGCCAATCTGGCGAGTGGAGCTGCCGTCGCATAGCACAAAGTAATCTGTGAGCAGCGTCACGTCGCGCATATCAAGCAACAAAATATTTGAGGCTTTCTTGCCGGCAATAACGTCTACGACCGCGTGGGCTAATTCGTTTGCTTCCAGATTCAACCTCCCAGGGTTCAATTTCTTTAAATGTTATCATAGATTCAGTAATTTTGCCAGAACACGCGCCTGTCAGCGCGTCTGTCGATTGCCGACTCCAACTGGGTGGGGAAATATGATACAATTGGGAACGTGACCGCTCGAACCGTTTGGCCTGGAACTGGTCAGGGCAACTATTCTCAAAAAATAATCATGGAGGTCTTGATGCAGCTTCTACCCAACATTTTTCTACTCGATGGTTTTGCCTACGCCCAGCACGCCAACTTTTACCTGGTGAGCGGCGAGCAGGGCAACATCATCATTGACGCCAGTACGGTGCCTGCCGATCTCGACCGGGCCGAACAACAGCTTGGCATGTGGGGTTTGTCACTGGCCCAGGTGGACACCCTGCTGCTAACCCACAGCCATTACGATCATATCGGCAATGCGGCCGAACTGCGTCGTTGCGGGGCTACCGTCATCGCCGGGCCGGGCGATGCTGAGGGGATCGAGCGGGCGGACTGGCGGACCGCGCCCTACGCCGCCGGTTTCCGCGTACCGGCCTGCCCGGTTGACCGGGTGGTACACGATGGGGAGATCATCGAGACTGGCGACTTCCGCTTTGAGGTCATCCACGCCCCCGGCCATACCAACGGCTCGGTTATCTACCAACTGCGCCATACCGGTCGCATCATCTGGTTCGTGGGCGATGTGGTCATGATCAATAATACGGACTTTGAACCGGAACTGGGCTGGCCAGGCGGCGAGGATTTTGACAAGCCAACCTACCTAAAAACACTGCGCCGCCTGGCCACGCGGCCGGTCGACTGCATTCTGGCCGGCCACTATTTTCCCTATCTGAGCCAGGGCCAGCGACTGGTCGGCCGGGCCTACGTTAAGGCGCTGGTGGAGTGGCGGTAGTGGAGGGTAAACCGGCGAGGTTGACTGTTTTTGGACAGCCTTCAAATTCCGGCTTCACTTTGAACCGAGCATCCCCCAGCCCAACGCAGTGTAAACAGGTCCGGCGGGCTGCAAATCGCTCTTGATCAACTGGATTTCAGTAACGGTTAGCCGGGCCAATTCTCCTACCGCCAGCCGCTCCTGCTCCAACAGCTCGCCCAGTTGGGCCAGCCGGTGCGGCGGCAGATCGTTCACCCGGCCAATGGTCAGGTGAGGTGAATAAGGGCGGGCCTCCGGCGTAAAGTCGATCACCCGCAGCCCTTCACCCAACCGCCGGTGCAATTCCCCCAAAATCCTGGTCTCGCCATTCACCCCGGCCCAGACGATCCGCGGTCGCCGGGTGTTGGGAAAGCAACCCAACCCGGCCAGTCTTAACCTGAACGGCTGAAAATTGGCTGCCGTCGCCTGCACGATCTCGGTCACTTTTTCCACATCGCTGGCGGCAATATCGCCTAAAAAATGAAGGGTCAGATGAATGTTCGGCAGGGCGGTCCAGCGCACCGTCTTGGGCGGGAGCACCGCTTTCAGCCGGTTCTGCAAGTCGCCTAGCCCGGCCCGGGCTTCAGGCGTGAGGTCGATAGCGATAAACGAACGAATTTTCTCCATAGTTGGTTCGATTATACCATAAGGTAGAAAGGCTGCAACCGAACGAACTGGCGCGGTGGTTCGCCGGTCGAGTGAGATTGGGGTATACTACCGCTTATTTTATGGGGAGAACCAAGCAATGCTGCGTCACTTTGGTTTGGTTTGCCTGACGCTGCTGGCTGGCGCGTTGAGCGCCTGTAATCGCAGCAGCCCGGCGGACAATCCGGCCGGGTCCGCTCCGCCCCCTGCCCTTGAAATCGAAGCCAGCGGTCCAGGTGTCTTGCTGCGGCGCGGCGCGCCGGACGAGCCCGCCGAAGCCGTGGCTGTCGAGCAGCCGATCAAGCTGGCGGTGGGCCAGGGCGTGGCCGTTGAGCCGGCCGGCCGGGCGACGGTGCGGTTACCTGACCTGCTCACGGCCGAGCTATCGGGTGGGGGCGAGCTAACCCTGGCCGGCTTTGCTGTTGACGACCAATCACAGGCAGTTACCCTACGCCAGAAGGGTGGCCTGTTGCTGGCTGATTTCAATCCCGACCACCGCCGCGAACCACGGCTCACCCTGGAGATTGGCTCGGCAACCTTCAGTACCTCGGCGGCGCAGTTTCTGGTGGTCCAACAAGGCGATAGCCCGCTGACCTGGCTGGTCAATCTGGGTGAGGAGGACGATCAAATTGAGGTAGCCGGCGCAGAAGGGCGGCGCGTGATTGGGCCGAACATGGCCCGCTGGGTCGATCCGGCCGGGATCGTCAGCGCGGCCATTCCGGTTGACCCGCGACGGCTGCGGGGCTGGTACAACAGTGTACTCAGCCAGGAAACAGCTCTATCCCTGGCCGAGGTCTTGCTGTCGCCGGCCAACCTGATCGCCAACACCGGTAGTCTGCCGGCTCTGCCTCGCCTGGGACAACCGTTTGAGTTGATCGAAAGCGAGCAGGGTTCGGTCAAGCTGACCCTGGACCCGGTGGGTCTCTTTGGCCAACCCAATTACGCTCTGGACGATTGCAACGGCGATGGCAGCCAGGATATTATCATCCGGGCCGGCAAGTTGCACTTTGATTTCCGGCCGCTGCTGGCCCGAGTGCTGGCGCTGGATGTGACCGTGCTGAACCGGGCGCAACCGGCCAACGCAGCCCTGGCGGGCCAGGACGCGGCCGGCCGTGAGCTTGATCGAGTCTTGCTGGAGGCCGGTCCGGGTGAAAGCCAAACCCTCACCTTGCGGGTCGGCCAACCCTTTCATACGGCTGAGCTGGCGCTGCTTGACGGTTGTTTTATGGGCTTTAGCCTGACCCCGCCCGACGCTACCGGCGCGCCGGCTGAACCGCGGGCCGCAGTGACGGCCCAACCGGTCGATGCCGTGGTCAATATTCTGGCTACGCCGGCCCCGCGGGCCGGGGACGCCAGCCAACTGGAGGCGGCTCGGGTTGGATCGGGCGCCATTCAGATTGACGGCCAATTGAACGATTGGACCCAGACCGGCCTGGCCTGGACTCAGGTGAGCGCCGTCACGTTCGATCAGGGCTGCGCCACCCGCTTCCCCGATTCGGGCCGGTCGGTGGACCTGGCCGGGCAGGTCCGTTTTGCCTACGATGACCAAAATCTGTACGTAGCCTTCCAGGTGGATGATGATGGTTATGTGGGCTATAGCGGCGATGGCGAAAGCTACTTTCTGGGCGACTCGGTGCAGCTCTCGCTGGATCTGGATTTACTCGGCGACTTCAACGAGACCGGGCGCAACCAGGATGATTGGCAGGTCGATTTTCTGCCCGACCCCGAGTCGCCGCGAGTTGGCCTGTGGCAGCTTGGCTCACTGACGTCGCGCCGGTTTGGTGAAGCCCAGGCAATTGTTAGTCTGACCGAGACCGGCTATCTGGTCGAAGCGGCCCTGCCCTGGCCCAGTTTCGGCGTGACTCTGCAACCGGGCGACCGGCTGGGGCTGGCTGCGAATGTCAACGATAACGATACACCCGGCCGCAATACGCAGGAATGTATCATTTCAAGCGCGCCCCAACGCCGCTGGGACGATCCGACCAGTTGGGGCAGCCTGTTGCTGCGTCCGGGAGATTAGCGATTGGGAGATTGGAGATTGGAGATTGGAGATTGGGAGATTGGTAATTATTGGCTGAGAATCGCAAATCGCAAATCTCCTAATCTCCGCCCTCTCCATTCAAATTTTCTGCGGCAAAATCGGCCAGCAAGCGGTAGCGCCGGTAGATGGCGTTGTACGTGGCGGCCAAGTCAGGGCGCGAGGCAAGCTGCTCCGGCCGGTCAAAAGTGCGGTTGAGCGCCTGGTCAAAGGAGAGCGTGGGGTCCAGCGC
>CAYZHI010000093.1:0-10532 GCA_964477335.1 uncultured Caldilineaceae bacterium
TCACCACGGCCACAACTCCCGCCATCATCACTCCCAGGTAGAGCCAGCGGCGACGACTGGTCAGCACATCGGGCCAGCGCAGCCGCAGATAAACGAGCAGCCCATTGATCATCAGCAGGGATACAGCCGCGGTGATATGGGGGTTAACCTGCTCCCGGCGGGGGTCGCTAAGTTCCAACTGATTTTGATCGAACAGGCCGGCAATGCTGGCGACCGCGACGGCCAACCAGCTCAACGTGAAACTCCAATAGGCAAACCGCTCGTAGTCCGGTTGGCGCCGCCACAGGTAACCGATGGTCAGCAGCACTCCCAACAGGTACAGGGCAATGGGGAAGTGAATGGTCATCGGGTGAAGCGGGTGGCCGAAAAATGTCATCCGTCACTCAACTTCTTTGGCCAGGGTCGTTTTCTGACCGGCCAGATGTTCCTCGTACCGGGCCAAAGCAAAGAGCAGCGACGAAAGGCGGTTCAGATAGCGCATAATTTCGAGATTATTCACATAACCTTCGTGAAACAGTTGGGCTGCCACCCGCTCGGCCCGCCGGATTATGGTCCGGGCCACGTCTAACCAGGCGCTAACGGTGGTGTCACCCGGCAGCACAAATTGCGTCAATGGCGGCGTTTCAGTTGCGAGTTGATCTATTTTTCTTTCAAGCCAGGCTACTCGCTCAGCGCCGATTCGTTGGGGCAGTTTGACTTCAGGCGCGGCGGCCAATTCGCCCATCAACACCCACAAATCACGTTGGACGGTCAGGATCAATTGCCTGGTCCGGGCGCTGGTCGCCGGTTCGGCCCGCACCACGCCCATGAATGAGCTGGCCTCATCGATGGTGCCGTAAGCTTCGGGACGTAAGTCGTATTTAGGTACTTCTTCCTGGCCGAGTAGTCTGGTGTAACCTTCATCACCGGCGCGAGTGTAGAGAATAGTTTGTTTGACCACAGCTATCCGTTAATTCCCCCTTAACCATTTCAGAAAGCCACGTGATTGGCTCCGCTGCAATATTTCTCGAACCTGCTCCCCTCCAATTTGTTCCAGGGAGAACGCCGCTTGTTGGCGGACGCCTTCGTGAGGGTCACGCAGCAATTCGGCCAGCGGCTTGATGGCGGTTTGACTCTTGCATTTGCCCAGCGCTTCGGCCGCCCAAAAACGAACCGCCGGCTCCGGGTCAACCAGACTCTGGATCAAAGCTTTGACCGTGCGGGCTTTGACCAGGGTTTTAATCTCTTTTTCAACGTAAATCTGGCCCAAGGCTCTGGCCGAACCATAGCGGGCATCCGGGTCTTGATCGTGCAGCAGCGTGTCGGTTAAGGCTTCAACAGCTTCGGCCCCCATCTGGTTGATTTGAAAAATGGCAAAATCGTGATTTTCCGGTTCATCCAGATCGGCCAGCAATCTCTCCAATTTTTCTTGCTTTTGGCGCGCTGCTTTGATCTCGAGCGCCTGAGATCGCTCCCGAACCAGCTTGCGCCGCGTTTCTTCGAGTTTACGGCGCCTGGCTCTGGCTCGTTCCAGATGCGCCCCGCACCTGGCGCAGTAGATCGCATCGACTCGATTCTCGGTGTAGCAGAGCACACAGTCCGTTTTGAGTTTGTGGCCGCAATTGACGCAGAAACGCATTTCGTCGGCGTTCAGAGTGCGGCAGTGGGGGCAAAAAATCGGGTTTTCGCTATCGAGATGGGTAAGTAAGAGGGGCGTGCCGCAACTGGTACATTCAATCTGTTGGTTGGGCGCAAAGTCGCCGGTGAGGGGCGCGCCGCAGCTTGGGCAACACAGTTTTTCCAGTTTCATAACGTTTTATCCCAGGCGTAAATTGGCAACTACATCCAGGTCCCAATCACTTACATGGCCAGCTTGCAGCCGCCAGTAGGCCGCCGCGCCGATCATCGCCGCATTGTCCGTGCACAGGGCCAGGGGCGGCACCCGCACCGGCTGCTCAGCTCGACTCTGCATCATCTGGCGCAGCAGGCTATTAGCCGACACCCCGCCGGCCAGCAAAATTTCAGCTACGTCATATTCTGCCGCGGCGGCAATGGTTTTGGTAACCAGCACTTCCACAACGGCCATTTGAAACGAGGCGGCAATATTGGCCACCGGCATGGTGCTCAGGGAGAGTTGCCCCTGGCGAGTGATCTGCCGGTCGGGGAGATGTAGCTTGTCGGTGCTGGTATATTTTTGGACGATCCGCAACACGGCCGTTTTCAGGCCGGAAAAGCTGAAATCGTACGAGTCGCCCAGGCGAGCTCGCGGCAAGTCATAAGCCGCCGGGTTGCCCCCCTCGGCCGCTCTTTGAATAGCCGGTCCGCCGGGAAAACCGATGTCCAAAATGCGGGCCACCTTGTCAAAAGCTTCACCGGCGGCATCGTCGATGGTGCGACCGAGTATCTCATAAGCGCCGTGGTCCCGGATCAGCACCAGTTCGGTGTGGCCGCCGGAAACAATCAGGGCGAGAGCCGGAAATCTGATCTGGGGCGGCTGGCCGGTTTGGGCGGTGTCCAGCCAGTTTGAGTAGAGATGTCCCTCCAGGTGGTTGACGCCAATCAGCGGCAATCCCAGCGAGAGGGCCAGCCCTTTGGCTGCGTTCACGCCGACCAGCAGACTGCCCACCAGTCCGGGGCCGCAGGTGACTGCAAGCGCGTCCAGTTCATTCCAGCCGGTTTTGGCTGCGCTCATGGCATCCTTGATGACCGTGTTGATGGCCAGAATGTGCTGGCGTGAAGCCACTTCGGGGTAAACCCCACCGTAACGCCGGTGGAGTTCAATCTGCGAGGCCACCACATTAGAATGGATGCGGTAGCCGTCTTCAATTACGGCCGCGGCCGTTTCATCACATGAGGTTTCGATGGCTAATATCTTGGTCAAGGCTCAAATCCCACATCTCAAATCTTGCCTGCTTGCCATAGGGCTAACGTTTGCACATTGGAGTCAAAGGCAATATCTGCCGGCAGTTCGTCTGGTCCAAAGAAGCCAACGTCGTCAACATCATCGCCCGGTTGGGCTGCGCCGCCGTTAATTTTGCCCCTATAGAGAATGAGCACCCCGCTGCCGCGGTAATCCTCGTAGTAAAACACGTCGATCAGGCGATCGATCTCGACGGTAAAGCCGCTTTCTTCCAGGCATTCCCGGCCAGCCGCGGCCTGAGGCGTCTCGCCAATCTCGATGAAGCCGCCGGGCAAACACCAGCTCCCTTTGGCCGGATCGACCGCCCGTTTGACCAGCAGGGCGCGATTGTCGTCGGTCAAGGCCAGCACCGCCGCGCCCACCTTGGGATCGATGAACTGGACAAAGCGGCACTCCGGGCAAACCCGGCGCATCCGGTCATAGGCCAGCCGGTCCACCATCTCAGCCCGGCAGCGGGGGCAATATTTGAACCCTTGCCTGAGCGCCGCGGCTTCCGCCGTAGTCAGGTTGATTTCGCTAGCCATGTCAGTTCACTTCTAACCGCTGCAATAGTTGATTGAGATCGCCATAGTCATAAGGTGGACGTTTTCGCACAGCCAATATCCAAACCCATTGCTGGGTGTCATCCACGGCATAAACAATACGCCAATGGCCAAGACGCAACCGGCGCGGTTCAAAGTTTTCTGGCGGCCAGTCCAACGCCTTACTATGAGCCGGCCGCGGGTTTTGTTCTAAAGCCAGCATAACTTTTTTGAGACGTTGACGCATATTTCCAGGCGTGACTCGCGTTTCGGCCATTGCTTCCGGCTCGATCCAAACTTTATAGCTCATCCAGAGCAACCTCTAGTGGAATTGCTCCAGACTGTTCTGGTCCGACTCGAAGGTGTTCCAAAGCATTTTGGATTACATTCTTGTCCTCAACATCTTCTAGCCATTCAATCAAACCTTCCCAGTCATCAGCGCTTAGAATAGCCAAACGCTCTCCTGTAGAGGTAGTTACAAATTGAACAGAGGGTAAAACTTGAGCCAAAGTTAATTTATTCATTTTGCACTCCTTTTTCTAACTACCAACGGCCTGGCGCGCCGCCAGAATATTACAGGTCGGCGCAGTGACTGGGGTCACACAGCCGGTGCCCAGAATGAAACGCCGGCTGCCGGTCGCCGCCAATGCTGCCCTGGCCTCAGCTTGAACCTCCGCCGGCGTCCCCCGGAGCATGGTGTCCCACTGGCGGATACCGCCGCATACGGCCATCTTGGTGCGGTTGAGGGCCTCGTCCAATGAAGGCGGGGTTTCGACATCGTGCCAGTTGATGACCTGGGCCGGGTAGTCGGCGGCCAGGTTGAACATCACATTCTCGCCGTGCAGGTGAATCAGATTGAACCACATGCCTTGGGTCGCGGCCAAAATCTGCAAATCGAGCGGCCGGCCGAACTCATGGTACTCGGCCTCGGTTAGCAGATCATACGTGGCATGTTGCAGGGCCAAAAAGATGCCGGCCGCGCCGGTCGATTTGAGGGCGTCCACAAAGCGGATGATCGACTCGGTGATGACGGCCAGGCCAGCCTTGACCGCTGCGGGGTGTTGGCGCAGGTGAGCCAACAGTTGGTCGCCGGCCAGATTTTTGGCCTGAGAGAGCGGGTTGAAGATCGTCTGGATAAAGGGCGTTTCCTGGCCCACGGCGCGGCCAATGGCCTCGTTTGCTTTTAGCACTTCGCCCAACAAGCCTGAATAGGGATCCAATGGCTCGAGTTTGGTCCAATCCTCCGGTTCTTGGATGACCCGCGGTCCCCACTGGCGCGTCCCCTCCTCGTTACCCAGCCAGTAGGATTCGGCTCCATAGCCGGCCACACAGTAGTTGCTATTCGGCGTCACTTTGATGAAGTCAAAATCGTAGGTGCGTTGAAAATCCAGGGTAGCCCGGGCCAGGTGGTCGCCGTACTGGTCATCCACCGGCCAGTGCCGCCACAGGGCCACCGGCGGGCGGTCGACGGGGTCGCCGGCGAAAGTAGCTTCCAGGCGTTGGCGTTTGGTCATCGGTGTGGTCATTGTTCACCTCTCTTGGGCAATTTAGGGGCGATTTTTTATGATTTCTTTGATCTTGGCGATAAACGTGTCTGCCATTGCCAGCATTTCACTGGCATCTTCACGACTGGCCGAAATGAAGGGAGCGTAATCACTGCGCTCACGGGCGCTTTGGGCGCGTCCCAAATAACGCAGATATTCTACTTCAACCCGCCCGGTGATGACAAACAATTCTCGGAATTTGGCTACAGAAGCCGAATGTTTGCGCAAATCCAGGCCCTCGGAAAGTAGAGCGGCTTTGGCGGCGTAGAACATAGCATAATAGAGCCGGGAAATAGCATCATCGTATAGACCAAGGTTGAAGATTCGGCGCGCATTCTCTAATTTGACCTCAGCGACTTGCAGCCAAAGCTGAGGGTCTTTCAGGTCAATGATTTCAGCCATAACACTTTACCCTCTTTTCTGGCTGCCTCGGCTACAGACCAGTTGCTATTGAACAAACTTTGCCCTACTACCAGGACTGAAATGTAAGGCCCGCGCGCAATCATTATGTCCATAGCCAGGTCTATTATTTGCTGCCAGCGTGGGTCGCCGGGGCCGCCCAGGTAGTAGTGCTGAAGATGAGCGGATTCGGCCCAATTGACTACTACCAGGACATCCACATCAGACTCAGGTTTGGCTTCGCCGCGAGCGTAGGAACCGTAGAGGATGAGTTGCTCGATGTCGTCGGGGAATAGGGCAAGGAGATGGCTCTGAAAATCGGTCAGGGCGGCGACAACCGTGGGGGGGAGTAAATGGTCAATTTCAGCAAGGAAAGCTTGGGATGTGGTAGTTTTGTTCATATTTGTATCCCCCTCAAAAGCTTTACAAGCGTGGTTCAATTTACGTTTAACCAGTTATAGCCAGGATTGTCTCAAAACAAAACGGTCACGCCGGTACCGGCCAGGATGGGCCGCCCGCCACGTAAATTGGGGTCGGTGATAATTAAACCGGCGAGGGTTTGAACATCTAACATAATTATTCTCCTTGTTCCCAAATGCTAATCCAAAACCGGGAAATTCTGCTTTGCCTCAGCCCAATCTCAACTCATTCTTGACCGTCTTATACAGCGTATCGGCCCGGAGTTGGCCCAGGGTGTAGCATGGGGCTTCCAATTCGTCGGCCAGGGCCTGGGCCAGGCCGCGGTCAAAGCTGGCGTGCTCCATATTGATGACTACCGAGCGGATGTCTTCTTCGGCGATCATGCGGGCCATCCGGTGGGCCTCTTCCTGCGCCGGCAGCTCCGACATCGACACATTGCCGGCCCCGTCGGTCAGCAGGATCATCAACGGCATCACCTCCGGGTGCAGCCGCATCTGCTGGGTCAGCACCCGGAAAGCCAGGTACAGCCCGGCCGACAAGGGTGTTTTACCGCCGACCGGCACGTTGCCCAGCGCTTTCTGGGCCAACTCTACGCTGGAAGTGGGCGGCATGACCAGCCGGGCCTCTTCTTTCTGAAAGACTATCAGCCCCACCTGGTCGCGGCGTTGGTAGGCATCCACCAGCAGGCTCATAATAGCCCCTTTGGTGGCTTCCATCCGCTCGGCCGCGGCCATGCTCCAACTGGCATCGACCACAAACAACACCAGGTTGGAAGCGCGACGAACCCGAACCTTGTCGTGAATATCTTCCCTTTCCACGGCCAAAGCCCGGTTAGTGCGATCGCGGCGGAGTTGGTAGGGGGCCGCGGCGCGCAGGGTGGCGTCGAAGGCGACATCCCTGGGTTTGCCCTGCACCCGCCGCGCCTGAATATAGCGGCCTCGTTTGCGGTCGGTTTTGGTATAGCTGCGTTTACCCGAACTGGAGCGGGTCATTTTGTCAAGGGGGGTTTGGAGTCGTTTTGGCTCAAAGTTCTGTCCGATCGAAACAGGCGAATTGGCTTCACTCTTGTCGCCAGATTATTGGGCCGACTCATCAAACTGGGGCGGCGCCCCATCGGGCGGGGGCGCCGGTAGTTGATCAGACTCTAGCTCCTCAGAGCCTTCTTTTTTTTTTCCTGGTCAGCCGGCTCAAATTCACTGCTGGCGGGTTGCTGCTCCGGCTCATCCGCAGCTTCTTCGCGTACTTTCTCCAGTCGTTCGGCCAGCTCCTGGAATTGAATGGTGGTATCCTGGAAGGGCTGTCGCTTGAGCCGGTGGGGCAGGGCCAACTCAGCCGCCGCCAGAATATCTTCCTGGGTGATTCGATAACGATTGTTGAAAGCGGCGTGAGCCAGAGCGGTTTTCAGAATGACGATGTCGGCCCGGTGGCCATCGACCTTCATCTCCGACATCAGTTCAGCCACCGTGTAGAGGTCGCGTTTGGTGTAGGTTACCTTTGGCAACTGGGCGCGGGCCTGGGTAATTTTGTCAGAAAGTTCCTTTTCCTTGGGTTGCCACTCCCGGTGGAATTCCTCGGCGTTGCTCTCGAATTTTAGAATCCGTTCCAGTATCTCCATTCGGGCGGCTGAATTGGAGATGCTCTGGATATCGACGCACAGGGCAAACCGGTCGAGGAGTTGCGGCCGCAAGTCGCCCTCTTCCGGATTCATCGTCCCTACAAAGATAAACCGGGCCGGATGGGAGAAGCTGATGCCCTCCCGCTCGACCACATTGACGCCCATCGCCGCCGAGTCGAGTAGCAGGTCAACCACGTGGTCGTCCAGCAGGTTGACTTCGTCAACGTAAAGCAGGCCGCGGTTGGCCGCGGCCAGAACGCCCGGCTCAAAGTGGCGTTCACCTTTCTTGATGGCCTGTTCAATATCAAGCGTCCCAACTACCCGGTCCTCAGTCGCGCTGACCGGCAAGTCGACAAACTGGATGCGGCGTTTGACTACCGGCAGTTCATCGACGCGATCGATTCGCTCTTTAACCCAGTCGGACCAGGAGGTGGGATCATGGGGATCATCACTGAAGGGCGAGTCGGCAAAAACTTCGATTTCAGGCAGGAGGGCTGCCATAGCCCGGGCCGCGGTCGATTTGGCGGTACCCCGTTCCCCTCGGATGAGAACGCCGCCAATCTTGGGATTGATTGCATTTAAGATAAGGGCCATCCTCATACGTTGTTGCCCTACGATGGCCGTAAATGGAAAAATAGAGGGCACTTGGCAAATCTCCTGTCGATCTTTTTTCATTTCCTCTCGTGCCCAAACTCAGTTTGGGCACGAGAAGCAGCAAACAAGCGGAGTTATTCCTCCTCTTTCTCGCGTTGAGCCTGGGCAATGATCTGTTCGGCGATGTGGCTGGGTACCTGTTCGTAATGGGACAGGGTCATCGTATAGACACCCCGGCCCTGAGTAATCGAGCGCAAATCGGTGGCGTAACGCTGTACCTCAGCCAGCGGGGCCTGGGCCTTGATTATGGTGTAACCGCGTACCTGCTCCATCCCGGAGAGGCGGCCTCGCTTGGTGCTTAAATCTCCAGAAACATCACCGGTATATTCGTCGGGAATGGTGATGGTCAGATCCATAATCGGCTCCAATAGGACGGGGGCGGCTTCTTTCATCGCCAATTTAAACACTTCTCGCCCGGCAATCTGGAAGGCGATATCTTTGGAGTCGACCGGGTGTTCTTTACCGTCGAAGACCACTGCTTTGACATCGACCACCGGGTAACCGGCGATCACGCCCTGCTCCAACACCTGCTTGATGCCTTTTTCAATGGAAGGCAAAAACGGTTGGGAGATAGCCCCGCCGAAAATCTCACTTTTGTATTCAAAACCTGCACCTCGCTCCAGCGGTTCAACTCGCATGTGAACTTCGGCGAATTGACCGGCCCCGCCAGTTTGCTTTTTGTGCCGGTATTGGGCTGAGCCAACCCGGGTTACGGTCTCCATCATCGGGACTCTGGGCACCGACGTCTCCACTCCCAAGCCAAAGCGAGCGGCCATCCGCTTGACGGCAATTTCTACGTGAGCGTCGCCCATGCCTTCCAACAGGGTTTGCCGGGTAGCCGGCTCGTAGCGGTGGCGCAAGGTCAAGTCCTCTTCGGTGATCCGGGTCAAGCTGGGGCCTAATTTGGCCGAGTCGGCCTGGGTTTTGGGGTTGAGGGCCACGGCGTAAACGGGGGCAGGATATTTAATCATGGGCACAGCCAGTGGCCGGACCTTATCAGACAGGGTGTGGCCGGTTTGGGTGTGGCTCAATTTGACTACGCCAACAATGTCGCCGGCCTGGGCTTCGGTCATATTGATTTGCTCTTTACCGCGAGGAGAGAAGACATTGCCGATGCGTTCTTCCTCGCCCGCCTGGGCATTAAAGACGCGGCTATCGGATTTGAGCGTGCCGGACCAGAGCCGCAAATAGGTAATACGACCGTACTGGTCATTGATGGTTTTGAAGGCTTGCGCCGCCAGCGGCCCAGTTGCCGAACCGGTGATCGTTTCTTCGGCATTGGTTTTGGTATTGGTCGCCGTTATTTCAACCTTTGGGGAAGGGAATATGTTGATGATATTGTGCATGAAGTTGCGGACGGCAATGTTGGCCGTAGCCGAGCCGCAGAAAACCGGCACAATTGTCCCGGCAGCCAGCCCAGCTTGGATGCCTTGAACAATTTCGGCTTCGGTCAGGGTTTCCTCTTCAAAATATTTCTCCATCAGGGCGTCTTCACCTTCAGCCGCAAATTCGATCAGTTCCAGCCGAACCTCTTCGATTTCATCGGCCAGCTCTTCAGGAACGGGGCCGGGTTTGCCATCGCCAGTGTAACTCTTAAGGGTGATCAGGTCAACTACTCCGGCAAAGTCGTCGCCTTTGCGGATGGGCAGTTGCATCGGCACAAACGTGGCGTCAAAGGTGCTGCGCAGCTCATCGATGACCCGGCGATAGTTGGCGTTGGCCCGGTCCATCATATTGACAAACATAACGATCGGCTTATTGTTTTCGACGGCTATTTGCCAGGTGATTTGAGTGCCAACCTCAACCCCGGCCGAACCATCCAAAACCAAGACTGCCGTATCGGCCACATGCAAACCGTTTAACATTTCACCCTGAAAATCGGCATAACCAGGCGCATCGAGGACATTGAGCTTGTGACCTTCCCATTCACAGGGCACCACGGCCAGATTAAGCGACATCGTCCGGTTAATCTCTTCCTCGTCAAAGTCAGACACAGTATTGCCGTCTTCAACTTTGCCCATCCGAGTGGTAGCGCCAGTGTTATATAGCATCGCTTCGGCCAGTGAGGTTTTACCGCAGCCGCTGTGTCCCAAGAGTACGATGTTTCTGATTTTGTCTGTAGGGTAACTACCAGCCATTAAAGTCTCCTTAAAAAAACGCGTCTTTGCGCGGAATTAATTACGTGAATTGGGGTACAAATGTACTCGCCCACAGGAACGTGGGCGAGCATGGGATATTTTAATGCAATCCAAGACGATTGTCAAAAGGATTGCAGTTACCAACCATAAAACTTGACATTCAATTGATTTTCTTGGTATAATAGGATTAATTAGAACATATGTTCTAATTCCCTACTTTAAACTCAAGCGGACCATATCCGGCTATGTTTAACAACGGCAATAGGCCCAATCAATGGAGCGGCTTCGATCAGGAGCGCTATATGCGGCAGGTGTTGGAGTATCAGGCCGACCAGATCGAGC
>CAYZHI010000094.1:0-10519 GCA_964477335.1 uncultured Caldilineaceae bacterium
GGGGTCGATGACCTCCTCCGGCTTGAGCCGGCCGTCCAGACGGGCCAGGCTGCGCCGGGCCTCGGCGTGGCCGGGGTCGTGAGCCAGGATGTTCTCCAGGTAGTCCCGCTTCTCGACGGGGTCGCTGCTGACTTGGGCCAGCCAGTACCAGGCTTCGATTTTTTGGGAGTGGTCGGCGTCGGTGCGCAGAACCCATTCCAGGTAGAAGTGAGCTTCATCGATATCGTTGGCTTTGGCCGCGGCCTTGCCGCGAATGAGTAGATCACGGGCGCTGGATGACATTGGCTAACCTCTTTATTCCCCCACCTCAAACTCCATCAACCTGACCGCTCCCTCCGGCGTTCCCTCTACCGCCAGTCGTTCAGCCGTAATTGGATTGTAAAGCCCCACTTGCAGGGTATAGCGACCCGGCGGCAGGTCGGGCAGAATGTGCGCATCGACGACGATTTCACCGGGATCCCACAGGCTGGTGGGGTAAGCGCCGTTGGCTGGCGGACTGTCGGCCTGGGCGACGAGGTTGCCGGCGGGATCGAGCAGGTGGACGAAAACGGTGTAGTCGGCGGGAGCGCTGCGCGTGGCGGTGGGTTGCCAGAAGAGGGTGAGTTCCGAGGGTTGAGTTTTTAGTTTTGAGTATTGAATTGGCTGCCCGGTGGCGTCTACCAGGTTGAAGCCGAGCAGGGTGATGGCCTCGCCGAACGTTTGGTTGAGCGGCTGGTCGGGTTGGACGGACGGCCGGGTAAGGTTCGGCGGCGGGCCGCCGATTTTGAGCGGGCCGATCGGGACGCTGTTCTTATCGATGGGCCGGCCGTCGACGAACAGAGGCAGGGAGAAGTTGGGTTGGTTGGACGGATAGAAGCCCACATCCAGCCAGTAGATGCCGGGCGGAGCGTCAGGCTCAACCGGCACTTCGTAGGCGTCGGAGACGATTTCACCGGGCACCCACAGCAGGGTGGTGTAATAGAGCTGGGGGATACGGTCGCTGCCGCCGCGCTGAACGGCCTCTTTATCTAACAAGTGATTGAAGATGACCAGGTTTTCGCCCATCGTTTGTTCGGCGCGCAGGTGGAGGGTGAGCGGAAAGCTCTCGCCCGGCCGGATGCGGCGGTTGGGCAGATCATAGCCCAGCAGGGTGATTCGATCGGCGAAGTTGGCCTCCAGCGTGTGCTGCATTGGCGGCGGATCGAACCGGCGCAGGCGATTGGCAATGGGAATTGATAATTGATAATTGTTAATTGTTAATTGATAATTTCCACTCGGCCAGTTAGCGGCGACGATGAAATGGGCGATGCTGCCGGTGGGGCCGGTGATGAATTGGTTCGGAGCAAAGATCTGACCATCGGGAGCGATGAGTTCAGGTGGCGCAGGTTCGGAAAGGGCCAGACTGAGGGTGCTGCGGTAAGTGAAAGGCTCTTCGGGGTCGAGGCCATCGGCGCGGAGTTGGGTGGGGAGTAGGAGAGCAGGGGGGCGAGGGGGCAGGGGTGCAGGGGGGAGATTGGTGGTGAGGGTGAGGGGGGAGGTAGTTGCGACCAAAGGGAGGTTAGTTGATCGGTTGGTTAGTTGGTTGGATGGGTGGCTGGCTGCGACCGAAGGGAGGTTGGTTGGTTCGCGGAGGGTCAGGGTTAGGGTGGCGGTGGTGGCCGGTTGGCCGGGAATGATCGGTACGGGGATGGTGTGGCGCAGGATGTCGCCTTCATCCCAGGCCCGGCTGGGATAACGCCCGCCCAGGGGATGGCCGAGCCAGCCGCCAATGGGTTGGCCGGTCGGGGCGGTCAGAGTTAGCTCGATTAGATAATCATCCACCGGGGTGGCCTCAGCTCGCCAGACCAGGGTGAGCGGGACTATCCCGTCGGCAATCTGGCCCAACTCATAGCCAACCAGGCTGATACTGTCGGTCAGCCTCGCCTGGAGTGGACTCTCGACGCTCACAGCGTCGGCGGTGGTGCGCAGAGGAATTGGCGGCGGGTAGCTGGCCCGAATAAGGGGCAGACTGTAGAGACTGAGCAGGGTGGTGAGAAGGATGAGGGCGGTGGGCAGGATGAAGCGGGGAGCGGAGAGCGGAGAGCGGAGAGCGGTTTGGCTGAAGCAGTGTAGTCCCCAAATCAGAGCCAGGGTGATGGCAGGTAGAGCCGGGAAGAGATGGCGGCCTTGCGCGGTTTCGACGATGCTGCCGCTGAGGAGGAAGCGCAGGAGCGGCAGCGGTAGGAAGAAAAGCGGGGTGAGGAGGAGAGGGATGAAGGCTGAAGGCTGAGGGATGAGGGCTGAAGGCTGAAGGATGAAGCGGGGAGATGAACGGGCGATTAGGGTTTTGAGGTATGGAATGGCGGCCAGCAGGCAAAAGAGGGCCAGCAGCCAGTAGCTCCAGGCCGGCAGCTCGATGGTACTGCCGCCGCCGAACAGGCCCCAGAACGATTTGAAAAAAGTGACAAACCACTCCAACCACTGGGCCAGTGTGGGCCAGGTGATCGACAGGCCGGTATCGATTTGGCGGAGGGTGGCGTCGGCGGTGCCGGCGGCGACAGCGGCCAGAGAGCCGGCCCATAAGCCCTGACGGTCAATCTGGTTGAAGTGACGCCAGATAAAGCCAAACCACCAACCGCTGCTAATAACGGCGCCAATCAGCAGTACGGCCAGGCCGCTGACAACGTGAGCCGCTGGCCCGGTTCGATGGGTTTGGACCGGAGCGCGATAGCGCAGCCAGGCCACCCATACGAACGCTAATGCCCATAATGGCAGGGCATTATATTTGGTCACCACAGCCAGGCCGAGTAATAACCCCAGTAGAAACAATCGCCCCGGCCCCGGCGCTGTGGCGGCCTGGGTGTAAAGCACCAGAATCAGGAGAATTATTCCCGCCAGCAGAATGAGTAAGTTATCATCGTTGAGGACGCTGCCTACAAATAGCACCTGGGGTATCGTGGCCTGCAAAGCGGTTGCGCTCAGGCCCAGGCTGCGCCGGCGAGTCAAGCGCCAGGCGATGAGATAGGTGGGGATGAGAGCCAGCGTACTCAAGACCGTCGAGATGATGCGACCCAGATGCCAGGCCAGGGGCAGGCCGCGCCAGGGCCAGGCTTCGTCGTCGGTGTGGATGAAGGCGGCGATGGTCTGGCCGTTGGTTGGAATCAGACGGCGAGGGCTGTCGCCCACGGCTTTGAGGCGGGTGGGCGGGGTGTCGCCCACGGCTTCCAACGGACCGGTGAGCAGCAGATGATACAGCGGTGGCCAGGTTGAGCGATAGCCGGCGGCAGTTCGCTCGGCCAGGGTTTGGGGCAGGCGACCCTGCCGGGCAATGAACTGGGCATAGCGGAGATGGGCCGGTTCATCAGGGGCCTCGCCCAGCGGGGTCAGGCTGGCGTAGGCCAGGGCCAGCAGCAGATGGAGCAGCAGGACCAGCAACAGAAGCGAATGCTTTGTAAAATTATGAACGGTAAATGATGAACTATTGATTGTGAATCACTCCACACGAATGATGACATCCAGGATAACATTCTCGCTGACCGGCTGGCTGTGCTCATCCAGAACCGGCACCACCGCTTGCGTGCCGGACTGATACCAGCCAACCCGCAGGCGATGATCGCCTGGCGGCGTGCCCGGCGGCAGGGTCAGGCTGTATTTGTCGGTCACTTTTTCGCCGGGTTGCCAGGCCGTAGTCGGATAGCTGCCCCAGACCGGCTGGTTGTCGCGCCCGGTGCGATAGAAGCCGTCGGCGGCAATCAGGTGAGTAAAAACGGTGTAGGGCGCCTCGGTCGGGCCATCGGCCTGCCAGTAGAGCGATAGGGTGAATTCCTCTTCAGGTTCGAGCGTTAGCACTGGCGCCGGGCCGGCTGGCTGCAGGCGGGAGTCGCCCTCGTCATCGAAGATTTGAAAGCCGCGCAGCCGGATGCCGTGGGCAAAGGTAATCGACTGGTCGATCATCATCGCTTCGATTGTCGGCGGGGTCAGGTAGAGGTTGAGATTATAGCTCGGCAGAAAGATCTGATCGATCCGGTCGGCGTGGCGGTCAAGCCAGTTGAGCACGTCACCCTGTTCGTCGAACCCCTGGCGCAGCAGCGGCAAGAACCAGATACGGCGGTAGGCGTTGGCGATGGCCTCGGTTTGCTCCACTCTGAACTCAACCGGGCGATCGCGTTCGGCTGGCACCACGTAGAAAGGCAAGCCGGCCGGGCTGTAGTAGCTGACCGCGGCTTCGGGAAAGTTGGTCAACATCACGTCGCCGGGTCGAGCTGCCCGGCTGACCAGATTCCGGTAAAGCTGCCAGGGCGGAGCTTTGGCATAGGCCGGGTCGGCGTGGTAATTGGCGAAGGCCCGGACATTGGCCAGCAGCAGCATGGCGAAGAGGCCGGCGGCGATGAGGCGTGAAGCGTGAAGCGTGAAGCGTGAAACGTGAAACGTGAAGCGGGGAGAGTATTGCGTATTGCGTGTTACGTGTTGTTTATTCGCTACACTTGCCCTGCGGGTTCGTCCATTCGCCCACACGCCGATTTGCCATAGCGTCAGGAACCCGGCGGCCAGCAGCAGTTCAAAGGCCGGTTGCGCCTGGATGAAAAAGCGTTCTTTGAAAAATGGGCGGTCAATCGACAAGATGACCACGCCCAGGACGGGGATGGCAAAAAAGAGCGTCCAGAAACTACCGCTGGTGAAGTTGCGCCGCCACAGAACCACCAGCCCCACCAGCCAGACCGGGGCCAGGAGCAGGCTGAGCCAGCCGCCCCAACTGTCAGCGATGGTGAAGCCGGTCAGCAGGGCGGTCGATGCCCGCTGGAGAATGGCCGGCAGCGGGATGGTGTCGATGCCGCCGGCAGCCGGGCCGATGAAGTTGTAGGCCAGTTGCAGACCGGGCACAATCAGCAGGGCGATGGCCAGTTGCGAGATCACCCACGGCCACCGCTGCGGCCAGAATTGTCGCCAGTTCAGCAGCACAAATAATCCCTGAAAAGCGATTAGAAAAACGGTGTAGTAATGGATGTAGAGACAGGCGACGGTAAGGACAACGTAGGTGAGCCAGGGGAGGAGGGGCGTGCGAGGAGCGTGAAGGGTGAAGCGTGAAGCGTGAAGCGTGGAGCGTGGGGCGTAATGCGTGAAACGTGAGGTGTGAGGAGCGCCACCTTGCGATCTGCGACCCTGCGCCTCTGCCACCTGCGACTCTGCGACCTGTTCCCTGCCACCTGCACTGTGCAACGCCCGCCACAAAGCCGCCGATGAAAGCAGCCCCAGCAAAGTAAAAAATGGGTAGGAGCGAATGTCCTGGGCCAGCCAGATTTGGAGAGGATTGATCGCCAGCAGGCTGGCAGCCAACAGAGTGACGCTGGTTGAACGTACTGTCCGTTGGGCCAGGGCCGCCAGGGCCGCCACAGCCAGGGTGCTGGCCACCGCGCCGGCAAAACGCATGGCCCAGGCGCTCTCGCTGACCAGCCGCTGCCAGGGATGGAGCAGTAAATAATAGAGCGGTGGATGGGGATCGGTAACGCGGGATAGTTCCCACAAATCGGTAATCGGCAGAGCCGAGTAGAGCACGGTCGCGGCCTCATCGCCGCGCAAGGCCTGGCTATCGAGCCGGTAGGTGCGCAGGAAAAAGGCCAGCAGCAGGAGTACAAGTAGAATTATCCGGCTCAGGGTCGAGCGGTGGGCGCCGGTTTGGGTTTGCTTGGCCGCGAAGGGTGGGTCAATGATGGCGCTCAAAATCTATTACCTCACGGCTGAATGGTAATAGAATCGGGCAAATCGACAAAATCTTCACTGCTGTTTTCTAAGGCCAGGCGTTGGCCGCTGTCCGGTTGGTACAGGCCCAACCGCAGGGTGTAACGACCGGGCGCCAAATCCGATGGCACGGGGATGGTATGGGAGTCGATGACGATTTCATTGGTATCCCACCAGGAGGTGGGGTAACGGCCTTGCAAGGGGGCGGTATCTTGTTGGGCCTGCAGGTTGCCAGCGGCGTCCAGTAGATGAGCAAAAACCACATAATTTTCAACAATCGGGGCCAATGCCTGCCAGTGCAGCCGAAAATCCAGAGTTTGACCGGGACGAAGCGGCATGGCGGGTAAATCGAGGCCGAGCAGGGCGATTTGCTGCCCAAAATTAACGTTGGGCAGCGGTGTCCGGGGCGGGGCAGGCGGCTGGCGCCAGAGTTGAAACTTGCCCAAAATCAGCTTGTCGTCCGGGGGTGTATCGGGCAAAGACGGCTCAACCTGCACCGGCAGGCGTTGCTGATTGGCGGCGTGGTAAAGGCCCAACTCAAAGCGATAGGGCCCGTCGGGGGCAGTGGCCGGTAGAGTGAAATAATGGACATCGGGCACGCTCAGCCCAACCGGCCAGCGGTGGGCGGCAAAAAGAAGGCCGGTCAGCGGGGTGTTGATCTGGCCATAACGCTGCCCGTCGGCCAGGCTGAACAGGTGAATGAACAGGTTGTAGTCGCCATCCACCGGCTGGTGGGCCTGCCAGTTCAGGCGGAGAGTTACTGTGTCGCCCGGTTTGACTACGGCCGGCTCAACCTGGTAGCCGGTCAAAAAGATCTCCTGGTTGAAATCGGCTTCGCTGGGGGTGAAGGGCGCCGGTTGGCTGGAAATGTCTGATGGCGGCAGCGGCAAAAAGGGTGAGTCCATCGGCAGGGGGTAGACGGCGGCAATGGGTTCTTGCTCACCGTCCAGCACCATGTCGATTGGGGAATTATTTTTCGTATAACCATTAAGTTCTGCGATTTGAGCCGGGGTTAACGGCGGTAGCAGGTAGGCTGTGCCGTGGCCATCGGCCGCGGGCGCCAGCAATACCAGCATCGAGTCGGTGCTGGCCTGGTGGGGCTTCAGGTAAACCAGCGCTCGGCCCTTATTAACGAGGGCGCGCCAGGTCGCCGCATCCAGATTGGTCAGGTTGGGATAACGGGCCTGCAACAAAAAACTGACCACGTTTTCGCCATAGAATTTAAGGGGAGTCAGGGTCAGTTGCTCAGTTTGGCGATTCAAATAGGCGGCCAGGTGAGCCGGATGGTCGCTGGGCTGCGGCGACGTGGTCGCCCAGATCGCGAAGTATTGGTGGTAACTGGTCAGCGAACCGCCAATCAGGAGTAGCCAAAAGATAGCCAGGCTGAAGAACCGCGTTTGAAATCGAGGTGAAAGGGAGACTTTGCCGGCCAACCGGCCCAGCCAGTTAGCCAGGCTGACCAGTCCAACGGCCGAGATCAAAAACAGGGCCGGCCAGGCGACCAGACCGCGCAGCAGCGTTGTTTGTCCGTTCCAGTCCTGCCTGGAGAAGAGCACCGGGGTCAGGCCGATAACCAGCCAGAGTAATAAAAACAGGCCAGCCGGCCTCGTCAGCCGGTAAAGGCAGACGGCCAGACCGAAGAGCAACCCAACAGCCGAGATGATGTTGAGAGCCGGCCATTGCCCCAACCAGACGCCTGCCCCAAAATGGATGGCCAGCAGCGCCAGCAGATTGTCTTTTAAGGTTGGCCAAAAATTGCCAGCCGCCAGAATAGAGATAGCCTGCAGACGATTGCCAATGGCCTGCGGGTTTTGTTGAAAATAAAGCAACAACGGGAGTGCAACCAGCAGGGTTATTGCTGCCACGAGCAACAGGTCAACCAGCCGCCGGCGACGGTCAGCGCCGGTTCTGGCCAAATCGATGACCACAAAAATGAGGAAAAGCAGCGGCAACAGGCGAGCGGCCAGATAGGTGTAAAGCGTGAAACCCAACAAAAAGCCGGTCCCGGCCAGCCAGATTCGCCGCTGCGGCTGAGTGGGCGGGCCATACCAGCCTCGCCAGAAACACCAGACCAATCCCAGCAGGACGGGCGGCAGCAAATTGGCTCGCAAGCCCAGCCGGTTGAAAAAAATGGCCCAATACGCCACCGCCAGGCCGGTTGCTGCCAGCAGACCGGTCAGGCTCAGGTGGCTCGACCGAGCCGGCGCTGATTGCTCTGCGTCGGCGGTAAGGGGATTCCCTCCAAAAAGTAGCCGGTCGAGCCGCAGGCGCGCCCCAACAATGTACAACAGGGGTAGGGTCAGTGTGCCGGCCACCACCGAACTAAATCTGAGGGCAAAAAAGGAGAGACCATACAGCCCCAGGGCCAGCCCTTGCAGATAAAAAAAAGCCGTTTCCCGGCCAAAGTTATTTTGCAAAAAAGGGGTAAACCGGCCCAAGCGAACGAGCTGCAACGCATCCAGGCCGTTGGTAGCTTCATCCAGGCTCAGGGAAAAGGGCAGGCTGTTGAGTTGAACCACCCGCAGGGCAAAACCGACAAGAAGCGTGAGACCAAGATAGATGAGAGGATGGCGAGTAATAGGCTTGATTGGCACGGCGCGCCTGGCCAGTTGCAACTGCTGTTCGGCTTCGATTTGGCTAGACAGTTTGTCCTCAGCTTAAGCCGGGTTAGACTCGGACTGACTTGTTTCCTGTTCGATCAGGAGTTTGGCCAGCTTCCTGTAGGCCAGCGCGCCTTTGTGGTTGCTGGAATATTCGATGATCGCCTTGTTGGCCACCGAGGCTTCGGCAAAACGGATGCTGTTGAAAATGACGACATCAAAAACCTTATCACCAAAGGCCGAGCGAAGTTCATCCAGCACCTCACGGGCATGGACCGTACCGGTTGAATACATGGTCGCCAGGATGCCGATCAAATCCAACTCAGGATTGAGGCGAGCTTTGGTGCGATTGATGCTATCGAGGAGCAATTGAATGACCCGCATAGCGAAATATTCACACTGCATCGGGATGATGACCCCGTCGCTGGCGCAAAAGGCGTTCACGGTGAGCAGACTCAAACTGGGCGGGCAGTCGATCAGGATGTAGTCGTACCAGTCGTCCAGCGGCTCCAGCACGCGGCGGAGCACCAATTCCCGGCGAAGTTCGGGGATCAGCTCAATCTCGGCCGCGGCCAGATCGTTATTGGCCGGCAGCAGGTCGAGATAGGTTTTGACCGGGCGAACAATCCGGTTGGCCGGTTCGTGCGAGTCCATCATGGCATTGTAGATAGTATGTTGGAGGCTGGCAGCATTGACGCCAACCCCGGCGGTCAGGGTGCCCTGGGGATCAATATCAACCAGCAGCACCTTTTTCTCCAGTTGGGCCAGGGCTACGCCGAGATTTATAACCGTGGTGGTTTTACCGACCCCGCCTTTTTGGTTCGCAATAGCAATTATTCTGGCCATCTAGCCCTCCCTTGCTGATTTGGCGTCCGTAGCCAGGGTTTCTTGATTTTGGGCCGAAACAGGCGGCATGGTGGCCACCAATTCGGTTAAACGGGCATGATCAATTGCCCCGCGGCTGCGAGCGGCGTATTCGAATATAGTCTTGCCCATGCCTGGAGCTTCGGACAATTTGGTATCAACCCAGATCGGTTCGGTTACTCTGGGCCCCAGTTTTTTCAGGAGTTTGAGGATATGTTTGCTTACCTTGCGGCGAGGATCGTACATGGTTGGGATGATCAGGCGGATTTCGGCGCCCTTGCCCAGCACCGAGTGAATCTCTTTGAGATAAGTCATAAATTGCTCAACACTCGACAGGGCCAGCATCTCCATTGAGACCGGCACAAAGACTTCATCCACATAGGCCAAAGCGTTGACAGTCAACAAGGTGACTGAGGGGGCGCAATCCAGAATCTGGTACTCGTAGCCGGTCAAACCGCTGAAGAGTTCGTCAAAAATCTCTTCGCGGGCCATCTCCAGCACCATTCGTTGCTGGGCTTTGAAAAGATTGATGTCGCTGGGCAAAACGTCGAGATTTTTGCGGGCGCTAACGATACATTCTTCGGCCCTGGCTTTGCGGCTGAGGGCATCGGACAGCGTTTTCTTGTGACTGTTGATCCCCAGGGAAACCGCCACGTTAGCCTGGGTGTCGGTATCGATGAGCAGCACGCGATGGCCGCGCAGAGCCAGAGCTGCACCCAGGTTAACGCAGGTTGTGGTTTTACCGATACCCCCTTTAAACCCTACAATGGCAATTTTACGCATAGTCGGCACCTGCTGTTGATAGTATATCCCGACTCTAATTTATGGTCAAGTGTATTTTAACATTGAGCAGGGCATGGGTAAAGTCCGGCGGACTTCATTTATACACCTCTGAGCAATTTAAATGTCATTTCGAGCGACGGGCAAGCGGGAGCGACGCCAAGCGTCCCCACATACACCGTTTGTAAGCATAGTTTTCAGGGATTTCTCAGGCTTCGCCTTCGAAATGACATGAACTGCGTAAGTCCTGTTAATGAGACTCTCGACCCGCTACTGTGATCGGTTGGGTAAACATATAGCGGTCCTGGCCAACGACAGTACCATCGGCTAGCTGAGCCGGCAGGCGTTGGCCGGTTGGCTGGTAGTATAGGCCGATAGCCAGGCGATAGCGGCCCGGCGGCAACGAGTCAGGGATTGGCAAGCGGCGTCGATCAAGAATCCGTTCCCCCCGACCCCACAGGCTCGTCGGGTAGCTGCCGTCGACGGGCTGGCTGTCGTACCCGGCCACCAACCGGTCATGCTCATCGAGCAGGTGACTGAAAACAGTGTAATCAAGCTCAGGTTGGTCGAGACTTTCCCAA
>CAYZHI010000095.1:0-10450 GCA_964477335.1 uncultured Caldilineaceae bacterium
GCCCAGATCGGTATTTACGGCGGTAACACCAATGAAGCCCAGGGTGTTGTAGTCGGCGTCGGTGATGACGCCGGGGAAAATCGCCGCCATTTTATAGGTTTTGCCGGTTTGGGCCGGCGCCGCCGGGGTAGCGACCGGCACGGTGCATTGTGGTGTCTGAGCCGCCACCAGACCCAACAAAATGAACAGGGCGAACAGGGTGAATAGTTGCTTACGCATAATTTCCTCCTTTTAGTTAATTTGACCTAACTTGGTTTTAGTCCGACTGAGTTTAAGCTGCAATTACCACAAATTATCGCAAAGGAGAATTCGTTTGACTATCGATTTTGGGTTAAGTGTGATTGGGTGAAGCGAGGAATTCACACCTTTGTGAAAAAGAGTAGCTTACATCATCGCCAGTATAATCCCGATTCAGTTTATCGTCAAGTGATAGTTAACGGTGATTCTCGGTGAAAGCGAAAGTTTCTTTAAATTGGCTGTTGTAGTACCATATTCATACGCTAATCAGGGAGGTTTGACTATGATCCTTGTGACGGGGGCCGCCGGTAAAACCGGTCGAGCGGTGATCGAGGCATTGGCGGCGCAAGGTGAGCCGGTGCGAGCATTAGTGCGGCGGCCCGGTGAGGGATTAACGGCTCAAGAGGTCGTTGTGGGGGATATCCGCGCTCCGGAAACTCTGGCCCAGGCGATGCGCGGGATTCAATCGGTTTACTTCATTTGCCCCAATATGAGTCCTGATGAAACCCTATTGGGTCAATTGGCGATCCGCGCCGCAAGCGCGGCCGGTGTCGATCATTTTGTGTATCATTCCGTCCTCCATCCCCAGGTGGAGGCGATGCCGCACCATTGGCAAAAGATGCGGGTGGAGGAGCAGCTTTTTGAGTCCGGCTTGGCCTACACCATCCTCCAGCCCGCGGCCTATATGCAAAATATGCTGGCCTACTGGTCGCAAATCGTCACTGAGGGGGTGTACCGGCTGCCCTACAGAGCCGAGACCCGGCTGAGTCTGGTCGATCTAGCGGATGTGGCAGCCGCAGCGGCGCTTGTCCTGACCCAACCGGGTCATTTGGGGGCCACCTATGAACTGGTCGGGACCGAACCGCTGGCCCAAACCGAGGTGGTGGGGGTTCTCGGCCAGGCGTTGGGGCGTCCGGTCAGGGTGGAGATGACGCCGCTGGCTGAATGGGAGCGGCAGGCTCGCATTGCCGGTTTGGGCGAGTACCAGGTCGATACCCTGCTGAGAATGTTTCGTTATTATGATCAATATGGTTTTGAGGGTAATCCCAACGTATTGAGATGGCTGTTAGGCCGAAGTCCGACCAGTTTGGCGGAATTTGTGGGGCGAACTGTGCGGGAGCGGGTCGGCCAATAAAAGATCCCTGCTCCACCGGAGGAATGGCGATTGGAGCAGGGATGGTAAATGGCAATGCTTAGGCGACAGGCATTTTTTTAAGCGCCGGTGACCACCTTGAAAGTTCTTTTAGACCCAATACTTTTCAAATAAGCGATTGAAATCGCTCCTTCAGAGCTGAAGCCAGTCGTCCACCTGCGTGGACGGGACTTTTTGTCCGCGCAGGCGGACATCACGGCGTAGCCCTCCAGGTGCGGTTTCAACCGCGTTCTTATTTGAAAAGTATTGCTTTTAGACCAGCACTTCGTCCGGTACTCTCAACACCTCATTGGCCTTGATGACCTCATCGGGAATATTGTCAAAAACCAGATCAGCGCCAACCATCTGGCGAACGTAATTCTTGACGACCTTATCCCAGTACTTCTTGGTGATGTAGTAGACCCGGGCGCCGCCAAGTTCGTGTTGATATTCGGGCCAGGGATAGCTGGGTTGAGCCATACCGAGACCCCAGCGCCACCAGCCGTTGTAGCTCTCGTAGGTGGCCCACCACTCTTTGTTGCCCAAAATTTCAAAGCCATAGTAAGCTTTGGCGTAATACATGATCGCCCCAATGCGACCGCCCCGGGCCAATGCCACGGTGTGCAAGCTGATGTTGATATCTTCGCTCATCAGCCGGCCATTGGCAAAGCCAACCCACAGGCCATCGATCAAGCCGACCAGGGTGTAAGGATCCTTAAGTCGTTTGCGGTACCAGCCGACCAATTCGGCGTAAACCCGCGCCCCCACCACATCATAGAAGTCGTGGTCGGCTTCCATAACCTTTTTCATATATGCCATCATCAGCGGGGCCTCTTCCATTTTAGCCTCGCGGATGAGCATGGTGCGGCCATCTTTGAGTTGGATCGTAGCCATTGGCCAGGGTTTCAAATCCATCGGCGGCGCTTGCAGCAGCGGTTCGATCTCACGCACATCCAGGGTAATTTGCTCTTGCGATACTTTTTCTGGGGGTTCGAGTCTCATAATTTATTTCTCCTTCTGCATTAGATTAATAGTTTGTGGTTTGTTAGTTGGTTAGTTTGTCGGTCTGGTAAGTAAGCTATCCAGCCAACTAACCAACCATCGATCCATCTAGTAAGGTTTGCCTCGCCCGCCCAGGCGATCGACGTGCTCCTGGTTGTAGCAGTCGCCGAAACGGGTTTTGGGCATACTTTCTTTCTGTTTCATCAGTTTGGCATATTCGGCCTCATCGACCATGGCCACGATCCGGCAGATGCTGGCCTCGCCATCTACAAAGCGCCACGGGAAGCAACCAACCTGAACGCGGCGATTGACCAGCAGGTCAATATCGCCGCCAACACACTCGGCGTGGATCAAACCCTTATCAAACATCCACAGGTGCATCATCTGGTAGGTTTCGGTGGTAAAATGTTCGGCCAGCGGTTTGCCATATTTTTGGCGGAAGTGCTGGTCGGCCTCGGCTGCCTGCACCGGCATCCATTCCCGGATCTTGGTGTTCATCGGGTGGTCGGCGCTGCCGCAGTCGATGCCAATCCATTTCAACTTCTTGACCAGACACCATTCGGCAAAGCGGGGATCAGGGCCGGGATGTTTGACCATATAGCGGATTTCATTACCATAAGGTTGATCCCAGCCAAAGTGATGGTAGCCGGTGTGGATGATGAGGATATCATTTTCCTTGACTTCTACGCGTTCCTCGATCATTTCGGGCGTGTAGATATCATAATCACCACAGCAATCGCTCAGGTCGACAATCGCCGCCTCGCCGGCCAGAAAATCAAAATCAAGCTGGGCTATATCCTTGCCGGGGGTGTAGAAGTGAATTTCGCCATCCAGGTGGGTACCCACGTGATTGCTGTGGGTGAGAACTTGCCCGTTGGCGCCGTTGGGGGCCAGGCGTTTGAAATACTTTACCTGTAACGGCTCGTAGGTGGGCCAGGGGGGAGTGCCCACGCCAAAAGGGATCGTAAGGTCAATAAATTTCATGCTAACATCTCCTTTGATGAATAGGTTCTTCTCAGATTAGAATACCGCCAAAATGTAAAACGTGACGGCGTCCAGAGAGGGCAAGCCTTCACGTCAAATTAACAACAGCTAGCAGTTGACCTTTAAAATTTGTCCTACCAATCTATCGCCGCCTATTATATCGATTTTGGTAATTTAATCAAACCGGCCTCATCTTTTTGGATTTTGATCAATGGCCGGTGTCAATGGTCAGGAAAATCGGAGCTGAATGAGCCGGGCTCCAGTCAGTTATGGAGTGAGTTGTTTGACTGAATAACGAAAAAGGTGGTAACATTTCTGTTCTGTTGGCGAGCGCGTTGGCAGATCTTTGTTGTTGCGCCGGTTGGGAGCAAGGCTGGCGAGGGGAGACACAGGCATGGGGAAGCGGGCTAAGACCAAAAGCGAACTTATCCAAGAATTGGCGGTGTTGCGCCAACGGCTGGCTATTTTAGAAGCGGCGCAACTGCAGGGAGAGCAAAACGAGCAGGTTCTGCGGGCCAGTGAATTGCGCTTCCGAACTGTGGCCGATTTCACTTATGATTGGGAATACTGGATTGGGCCGGAGCGGACTTTTTTATATGTTTCACCATCCTGCCAGCGAATTACCGGCTATGCCGCCGAGGAATTCTTGCAAGACGCCACCTTGTTTGAGCGACTGGTTCACCCTGATGATCGCGCCCTCATTGAAAAACATCTGCACGTGGAGTTTGATAGCCGTGAGGTCCTCGCCCTGGATTTTCGTCTGATAACGCGCCAGGGAGAAGAACGTTGGGTGGGGCACATTTGCCAGCCGATTTTTGATGAGAGTGGGCGGTGGCTGGGGCGCCGGGCTAGCAATAGAGACATTACTCGGCGTAAGCACATCGAACGAGAATTGGTGAAGCTTTCCAGGGCAATGGAGCAAACGGCTGATTTGGTGATGATTACCGATCCGGAGGGCTATCTGGAGTACGTCAATCCCGCCTTTGAGGCCTTGACCGGCTACTCAAAACAAGAAGTGGTCGGTCGTAAATCAAATTTTGTAAAGTCTGGTCATCATCCCCCCCAATTCTATGAGCAGCTCTGGAAGACGATTCAGGCGGGTCAGGTTTTCCGGCACATCTTTGTCAATAAAAAGAGGAACGGCGAACTATATTACGAGGAAAAAATTATCAGCCCCGTTAAGGATGAGCAGGGTCAGGTTACCCATTTTGTGTCAACCGGTCGTGACGTGACCGCCCTCAGACAGGCCGAGGAGTCGTTGCGGGCAAGCGAACGGGAGCGGACTCGTTTCGCCAACCAGCTCCAAACCGCGGCCGAAGTATCCACCCAACTGGCGGCAATACTGGACATCGAACAGCTCTTGTACAATGTGGTGACCTTGCTGCAACAACGCTTTAATCTTTATCATGTCCACGTTTATCTACTCAATGAGGCCGGCGATGATTTGATCATGCGGGTTGGTTCCGGGGAAATCGGCCGGTTGCTGCGCCAACACGGCCATCATATTCCTTTCAACCAGGAGCAGAGCCTGGTCGCTCGGGCGGCTCGGCAACGACAAATGGTGGTTGTTGACAACGTTGGGTTAGAGCCGGCCTTTCTGGCCAACCCATTGCTTCCGGAAACTCGTTCCGAGGTGGCTTTACCGTTGGTTGTATCAGGTAGAGTTGTCGGGGTCCTGGATATGCAGGATAGTAGACCGGCCCGATTCACTCAATCCGACCTGGATGTTTTTAGCACCCTGGCTGGTCAAATTGCCGTAGCTTTAGAAAACGCTCATCTATTTGAGCAGCAACGGCGGGTTGAAAGGGAACTGCGCGAAACTAGAGATCAACTCGAGGCCATCTTGCAAGGAATTGCCGATGGGATTATGGTGATCGATACGACCGGGCAATTGCTCTACATCAATGAGGCGGCAGTCAGGACGGCCGGTTATGCTTCAGCCCAGGCTATGTTGAAAATTACGCCGGCAGATTTCCAGCGTAAGTTTGAGATTATGCGTGAAAACGGCCAACCATTTCCGCTGGCGCAGTTGCCACACCAACTGGCCCTGGAGGGTGCGCAAAACCCGGTAGAAATCTTACGTACTCGCAATGCTGAAACAGGCCAGGAGCAATGGTTGGTGGTCAAAGCCAAACCCATCTTTGATGAGCAGGGCCGGGTGAAGTTTGCGGTCACCATTACCCACGATATTACCGAACGTAAGGAGGCAGAGGAGGCTTTGCGGCTATACGCCATCCGCCTGCAAACTCTACATACAATCGATCGTGATATCCTGGCCGCTCGTTTACCAAAAACGATTGCCCAGGTAGCGCTGGCGTATATTCGCCAGATGCTGCCGTGTACTCGGGCTTCGGTGGTGGAGTTTGATTTTGACCGCCAAATGGCCAGAATATTGGCAATTCATACTAATGGCCAGACCAGGATTCCGTCTGAGAGTCCCCTGTCGCCGCAAGGCTTTAACATTGAGCCGCTAAAACAAGGCCGGCTACACATCGTGCCAGACATGGCCCTACTACCCCATCTCTCAACCCTGGAAAAAACCTTGTACGATGAAGGCATCAATAGTTATGTGAACGTACCGCTCATCGTTCAGGGCGAACTAATTGGTTCGTTGAATATTGGTTCTGATTGTCCAAACACCTTCAGGGCTAATCACCTGGATATTGCTGAGGAGATTGCTACTTCAGTGGCCATTGCGATCCAACACGCTCGTCTATATGAGCGCGCCCAACACGATGCTGAAACTAAAGCCCGATTACTGCATGAAGTCAACCACCGGGTGAAAAACAATCTGGCGGCCATTGTTGGCCTGCTCTACATCGAGCAGAATCATCTGAAAAACCAGCCGGCCTGTCAGGCGATTATTAGTGGCCTGATCAACAGGGTTGAGGGTTTAGCCGCCGTGCATCGCCTCCTGTCAGAGTCCCACTGGTCACCCGTGCCGTTGACTGATGTTGCTGAACAGATCATTCATTCAGTCTTGCAGACCCTGCCTCCCGGTCGTAGAATCGTCCCGCAAGTATCCGCCACCCAATTCATCAGGGTGACCCCTAAGCAAGCCAACAGTCTGGCGATGGTCATCAACGAGCTGGCAACCAATACCGTCAAACACGCCGTACCGGTGCACCCGGTCGTGTCTGTTCAGGTGAATATTAGTCAGGAAGATGAGACCGTTGTGTTGGAGTACCGGGATGATGGACCGGGGTTCCCGGAGTCAATCCTGGCGACCAAGCAGGGGAACATCGGCATGTATTTGATAGACAATATCGTCCGTAGCGATCTTCACGGCAACGTATCATTGAGAAACGAACAGGGCGCAGTAACTACAGTTCGATTTAAGGTGGGATGATGACAAAAACAGCTGTGTCGCCGCAAACAGCCATCCGGGTGCTGATTGTTGAAGATAATTTCATGGTGCGGGAGATGATCCGGGGACGTTTGGAGGAGCTGGGTTATACGGTCGCCGGTGAGGCTTCAGACGGCCAGCAAGCCCTTCAAATGGTCCAATCCATCCAACCTGACGCCATCCTGATGGATATCGAGATGCCGGATATGGATGGAATTGAGGCCACCCGGCGGATTTATGCGCTCTGCCCCACCCCCGTCGTTATCTTGACTGCTCACGAAACGCCGGAATTCGTCCGGCAGGCCAGCCAGGCCGGGGCCGGGGCCTATCTGGTCAAATTGCCAAAAGCTGCTGAAATTGAACGGGCCATTACCATTGCCATGGCCCGTTTTGATGATATGATGGAATTACGCCGGCTCAACGCCGAACTGGATGCCTTTGCCCATACCGCCGCCCATGATTTGCAAAATCCCTTGAATATAATTATCAACTACGCCGCTCTGTTGCAGGAAGAAGCCCGGCTTTCCGAAGAACATCTGGGATATCTTACCACCCTCACCCGTAATGCTCACCGCATGTATAACGTTATCGAGGAGTTGCTTTTGCTGGCCGGGGCGCGCCAGGCCGACGTAGCCTTAAAACCGTTAAATATGGGCCGGATAGTGACCGAAGCCCAACTGCGCCTGACTGACTTGATCCAGCAATATCGGGCTGAGTTCTATTTTCCTGAACAGTGGCCCACTGCGTTGGGTTACGCTCCCTGGGTGGAGGAAGTTTGGGTCAACTATTTGAGCAATGGCATCAAGTATGGCGGCTATGGCGATCAGCCACCCCGCCTCAGATTGGGCGCCACTGAGCGTTCTGACGGCACGGTCAGCTTTTGGGTACGCGATAACGGCCCCGGCCTGACCGCTGAACAACAGACCCGCCTGTTCACTCCCTTCACCCGCCTCGACCAGGTGCGCGCTACCGGCTACGGTTTGGGCTTGTCCATCGTCCGGCGGATTGTCGAACGTTTGGGCGGCCAGGTTGGGGTAGAAAGTGAGGGTGTACCGGGCCAGGGCTGCAAATTTTTCTTCACTTTGCCTACCAGGAGGGATTGATGGAATTTGAACTGGTCATCAAACATGGAACCATTATCACCGCCGAAACCACCTACCAGGCCGACATCGGTATTCAGGGCGAGCGGATTGTTGCCACTGGCGAAGGGCTGACTGGCCGGCGTGAAATAGACGCGACCGGCAAGCTGGTCACCCCGGGCGCTATCGACGTGCACGTCCACTTGCAGATGCCGATTGGCAATTTTGTCTCGGCCGATGACTTTTTTACTGGCACGCGGGCCGCGGCTTTCGGCGGCACCACCACCGTCATCGATTTTGTCGAGGCCCAGCCCCAGGAGTCATTGCTGGACGCCCTGGCCGCCCGTCGAGCCGAGGCCGATGGCCAGGTGGTGGTCGACTATGGGCTGCATATGACCATTGGCCCGGATGAAATCGGCAAATTGGCGCAGGCCCCGGCTGCCGCCCAGGCCGGCTGCGCCAGTTTCAAGCTCTATATGGCCTACGGCTTTCGCCTTAACGACGGCCAGTTGCTGACCGCGCTGGAGGCAGTCAGGGCAGCCGGGGCGCTGCCAATCGTCCACGCCGAAAATTGGGATGTGATCTGCACTTTGATCGAGCGCAATCTGGCTGCCGGTCGCACGGAGCCGCACTGGCACCCGCGCAGTCGCCCGGCGCTGATGGAGGGGGAGGCGGCTGGCCGGGTCATCGACCTGGCTACCTTGGCCGGCGCGCCCCTCTATATCTTTCACGTGTCCTGCGCCGAGGTGGTTGAGCAGATCGCCGCGGCCCGGCAGAAAGGGTTGCCTGTCTACGGCGAAACCTGTCCCCAATACCTGTTTTTAACCGATACGGCCTACGACCGGCCTGGCGTGGCCGGGGCCTGGCCCGTCTGTTCCCCGCCACTCCGCCCCGAACCGCACCAAGACCGGTTGTGGGAGGCTTTGGCGCAGCACAAACTCCAGGTTGTTTCTACCGATCATTGCCCCTTTACCAGCGCCGACAAAGCTACCGGCCTGGGCAATTTTAGCCGCATTCCCGGCGGCGTACCCTCGATTGAGGCCCGTTTCCCTTTGATCTATGCCTACGGCGTGCGGACGGGTCGCTTTTCAGCCAATCGCTGGGTTGATATCTGTTGCACCACCCCGGCTAAATTGTTCGGCCTGGCTCGCAAGGGGACCATTGCCGTGGGTTATGATGCGGACCTGGTTATTTTTGACCCTGAGGCTCGGCTGACCCTCTCAACCGAAACCCTGCACGAAAATGTCGATTGGACGCTTTATGATGGGCTGGAAGTGACCGGCTGGCCGGCCGTGACCATTAGCCGGGGGGCAGTGGTTGTGGAGAAGGGTGAGTTTCTTGGCCGGCCTGGTCAGGGACGCTTTGTGGTACGCCAGTTGCGCCAGGCGGCTTTATAACTCTCGCTGCAGCTCAAGCAGGGCCGGGTAGACTTGGCGATAGAGTTGATATCGCTGCTCGTAGGCCGCCATCATCTCAGCTTGCGGCTCGATGCGTTGAGGCAACGAGACGGTTTCAGCCACGGCGCCGGCCAGATCAGGGTAAAGCCCCACTGCCGTGCCGGCCAGCAGCGCCGCGCCCAGGCAGGCCGCTTCGGTCACGCGGGGCACCCGCAGAGGGATGCCGCCAATATCGGCTTTGATCTGCAACCAGAGGGGGCTGCGCGCCCCTCCGCCGACGGCGTGCAGCTCGCGCATATTTATCCCGGCGGCCCGCAGCAGGTCGAGATTAACCCGCAGATCAAAGGTCAAACCCTCCAGAATAGCTTTGGCGATGGCAGCGCCGGTGGTGGCAAAATTCAGCCCCAGGATAGCCCCTTTGGCTGCGGCGTCGATGCCGGTGCCGGCAAAATGGGGCAAAACCATCAACCCGGTTGGCCCCGGCGGCGCGTCGGCCAGAATCAAATCATAGGCATCCTGGCCGGTCGTTCGGGCTTGTTCGCGCTCCCAGCGGCACAGGGTGTCGCGAAACCAGCGCAGTAACAACCCGCCGCTGTGATTGAGGGTCATCGTCAGAAATAGACCCGGGACGACGTGGCGATATACCGAGATGTGGCTCTGGCGCAGGCTCTTGTCCAGAGTGGGTGTGCTCATGGCGACTTCGACCACTTCGGCTGTGCCGGTCGAGACCATAGCCAGGCCGGGCTGCACCACTCCGCTGCCGACCGCTGCGCAAGCCTGGTCGTGCCCCCCGCTGACCAACTGGAGTTCGTGGCTCAAACCTAGCTCGCCGGCCAGCTCGGGCCGCAATGTCCCGACCACGCCCCCTGCCGCCGGCGCTAACGGAGCTAGCCGGTCACGCTCGATCCCACATTCGCTCAGAATATCGTCGGCCCAATCGCCGCCATTGAGATCATACATTTGCGTCCGTGAGGCCAGACAATGGCTGATCACCGCCTGGCCGCCCAGCCGCCGCATAAAGAAATCTTCGTACAATAAAAATTGGTCGGCAACCTGCCAGATACCCGGTTCATGGCGTTTGAGCCAGAGCAGCTTGGGCAGGGTATTGACGGTATTGACCGGCATACCGGTGCGACTGAACAGCGCTTCGGCTCCAAATTGGGCCGCCAGCCAGTCGTTTTCAGCGCCGGTGCGGGTGTCCATCCCCAGTATCGCCGGTCGCAGCGCCCGGCCGGCCTCATCGACCGGAATGACGGCTTCGCCCTGGCAGGAG
>CAYZHI010000096.1:0-10386 GCA_964477335.1 uncultured Caldilineaceae bacterium
GCCGCAGGCCAGGCCGGCGATTTCACCATTACCCTGCGCCAGCATCCCCGCTACGTGAAGGTGGAGCGCTGCATCAACTGCGGCCTGTGCGCCGTGGCCTGCCCCGTGGAACTGCCCAGCGGCTTCCAAATGGCGATGGCCCGCCGCAAGGCTATCTATAAACCGGCGCCCCGTTCTCTGCCGGATGCCTATGTGGTTGACAAAGGCCCGTATTGCGACGAATGTGGCCTGTGTGTGGATGTCTGTCCCACCCAGGCCATCGATCTGAACGAACAGCCTGTTGACTATACCCTGCACGTGGGCGCGGTTATTCTGGCAATTGGCTACAGTATTACCCCGGTTGGCCAGTATCAAGAGTATGGCTGGGGTCGCTACCCAAACGTGGTCCACAGTATGCAGTACGAGCGCCTGGTCAGCCGCTCCGGGCCGACTGAAGGCATTATCGTTCGCCCCTCCGACAGCCGTTCGCCCGAGCGGATCGCCTGGCTGCAATGTGTCGGCTCCCGAGATCAAAACTATCCTTATTGCTCATCGATCTGCTGCATGTTCGCCACTAAAGAGGCCATCCTGGCCAAGCAGCGCTTACCGGACGTAACCTGCCGCAGTTTCATGATGGACGAGCGGGCTTTTAACAAGGAGTTCAACGCCTACTACGAGCAGTCTAAAGATACGTATGGCGTGGAATACGTCCGCTGCCGCATCTCGTCGATCAAAGAAGAGCCGGCCAGCAAAGACCTGATCCTGCATTACGTGCAGCCCAATGGCCAGCCGACCAGCGAGCGCTTCGATATGGTCGTGCTGTCGGTGGGCACCCAGCCGCCGGCCCAGGCCCGGGCTACCGCCGAAGCCCTGGGTATCGAACTCAATCCCTACGGCTTTTGTGAAACCGACAAGTTCGCTCCGTTGCAAACCAGCCAGCCGGGGGTTTACGTTTGCGGCGCCTTCCAGTCGCCCAAAGAGATTGCCGAAACGATCATCGATGCCGCCGGCGCGGCCGGCGACGTGATGCGCCTGATGCGGGCCGCCCTGGGCCAGGGCAAATCCAGCCGGGAATATCCCTTTATCTCGATCCCGGCCAATGGCGAGGGCTTTGCCGCCGAGCGAGATGTGTCCGGCGAGCCGCCCCGGGTTGGCGTCTACGTGTGCGACTGCCACCCCAGCGTGGATAGTGTGGTCGATACCGGGGCGCTGGTGCGCTATGCCGCCACCCTGCCCGACGTGGTGCATGCCAGCCGGGTGGGCTACGGCTGTTTTCCCGAAGCTCAGGCCCAGATTCAACAATCGATCCGGCGCTATGGCCTGAATCGGGTGGTAATGGCCGCCTGTAGCCATCGCACGCACGAGCCGCTCTTTCAACGGCTGGTACGCGAGACGGGGCTGAATCCTTACCTGTTGGAGATGGTCAACATTCGGGAGCATTGCGCCTGGGTGCACAGCGCCAATCCTCCGGCTGCAACCCGCAAGGCCAAGGAGCTGGTGCGGGGCGGCGTCAACCGGGTGCGGGCGATGAGCCCGCTCTATAAAAAGTCGCTCAATCCGACCCGGCGCGCCCTGGTGATCGGTGGAGGGGTGGCCGGTATGACCGCGGCCCTATCCATTGCCGACAGCGGTTACGATGTTACGTTAGTCGAGCGCTCGGCCGAGTTGGGCGGCAATCTGCGGCACGTCTATTACGTGGCCGAGGGGCAGAATCCACAACGCTTGCTGCGTGACCTGGTCAACCGGGTGCGCGGCCACGAGCGGATTGCCGTTTTTACCCGCAGCCAGGTGATCGAGCACAGAGGCTCAGTTGGCCGCTTCCACTCGGTCATTCAAACCGATCATATGGGCCGCGGCCACCTGTTCGACACCTGCGTGGAGCATGGCGTAACCATCGTCGCGACCGGCGGTGAGGAGTGGCGGGGCGATGCCTATCTTTTGGGCCGGAGTGAGCGGGTCATCACCGGCGTCGAGTTGGAAGAGCGGATCACCCATCGCCCGGAAACCATTGCCGAGCTGGAGCACGTGGTGATGATCCAATGCGTCCGCTCGCCTGACGGTTTGGAGTATTGCAGCCGGATTTGCTGCACCAACTCGATGAAGAACGCCATTCGCATCAAGCTGCTCAATCCCAACTGCCAGGTCACCATCCTTTACAAAGATATCATCACCTACGGCTTCCGGGAGCAATATTACACCGAGGCCCGGCGTCGCGGCGTCATCTTTGTGCGTTACGATGACGTCAACAAGCCGCGGGTGGAAGCCGTGAATGGCCGGGTCCGGGTGAGCGTGAAAGAGCCGATATTAGGTCAAACGTTGATTTCAGAGCCTGATTTGCTGGTACTGAATATGGCTATTGTTCCGGCCAGGGGTATGGCTGAACTGGCCGGGGTGCTGGGCGTGCCGCTCTCCAGTGAAGGCTTTTTTATGGAAGCCCACCTCAAGATGCGCCCAATGGACTTTATGGCCGAGGGTATCTTTGTGGCCGGCATGGCCCATTATCCCAAATTCATCGAGGAAGCCATTGCCCACGCCCAGGCCACCGCCGGCCGGGCTATCACCATTTTATCAAAGCAGCCGCTTTACATCGGCGGCAGCGTGGCCGTGGTGGATCAGACCAAGTGTGTGGGCTGCCTCACCTGCGCCCGGAGTTGCCCGTTTGGCATTCCCCAGATTCAGCCGGAGCAGGCGGGAGTCGGCCAGATTATGGGCGCGGCCTACATCGACCCGGCGCTGTGCCAGGGCTGCGGCACCTGTACCGGCGAGTGCCCGGCCAAAGCCATCCAGTTGCTGGCCTACACCGACGAGCAGATTTTGGCGCAGGGTGTGGGGGCGTGGGCGGTGGGGTGAGGAATGGAGATTTTGGGTTAAGAAAATGTCAGACAAAGTCATGTCATTCTGAACGAAGCGCAGCGGAGTGAAGAATCCCTTATACCCTGGCAAAATTGAGGGTTTCGTTGGCAAAAAGAGAGATAACAATCTTGCTTTCAAGCCAAGGAATTGGTTTTTTAGAGAACCGTTACAGGGATTCTTCGCCTTCGGCTCAGAATGACATGTCACAGTTGGAATTGTTAAAACTTCATGGCATTACCCAATCTCCAAATTGTGGAGGATCGACACAGTGAACAATAACGGCCATACTGAAACCTTTGAACCGGAAATTACGGTCTTCACCTGCAACTATTGCGGCTATATGAGTATCGACACGGCCGGGGCGTTGCGGATGCAGTATCCGCCCAACATTAAGGTGGTGCGGCTGCCCTGTTCCGGCAAAACTGACGTGAGTTATCTGCTGAAGGCGTTTGAGCAGGGGGCGGATGGAGTCTACGTGGTCGGCTGCCCGCTGGGCAACTGCCACCACGTGCGCGGCAATGAGCGCGGCCAGGCCCGGGTAAATCGGGCCAAGCAGTGGCTGGATGATATCGGCCTGGGCCGCGACCGGCTGGAGATGTTCTTTCTCTCCGGCGGGATGGGGGCCACCTTTGCCCGCCACGCCGAAGAGATGACCGAGCGCATTCGGACTTTGGGACCAAATCCGCTCAAGTGAGGATTGGCGGGACTGAATGTGATTGGCTTGTTTCACGTAACCTGTTGATGGGGTATACTATTGATGATCCTTTTGTAAAGAATAGCCAGAAGGACTGTGGAATGAAAAATTTACAATATTGGTTTCTGGTGTTAATAATGGTTATATTGGTTATCGGTTGTGGTAGCCCGCCGTTAGCTTTACCAGAGTCGACAGGGCAAGAGGAAGCTAATACCCCTAATAGTCCTCTTGCAACACCCAAGCCAGAAGCCACAGCCACAAAAGTTGGCTATCCTATTCCAGAAGTGATTTCCATTCCCCCTCAAAATGTGACCACTGTTGATAGTCTGGCTTCTGGCCTCAAGATTGTGTATGCTGAAACGGATGGTAAAGCAGGTGAATCCAAGATATGGATGTCCAATACAGATCAATTAGACAAGCGTGTTTTACTGGCGAAAATTGGGCCGCATAAACCCTACTATGGTTTGGGTGGGCAAGTTTCTCCTGATGGAACTAAGCTGGATTATGTTGTCGTACCTCCAGACGCTTCTTCAAAATCAATAGTTGAAATTGGATACGAACTATGGATTTTGGACATAGCTACCCAGGTATCAAACAAAATACCTGAAGCTGTCAATGGATTTGTCAAATGGACTCCTGATAGCAAAAGCATAGTTTATAGTAGAAATAAATATGATGAAATGGGAGGGGTGGACACCAAAGTCTATTTGATGCCGTTGGATGACTGGCAAGAAAAATTGGTTTTTTCTACGAACAGCTATTTCACCCCTTTGGAGTTCTTGGATAACCAAAGGTTGCTGTATCTTGAAATAAAAAGTGAGAAGTCAGCAGAAGTGCGAAGCCTTGATTTGACTTCAGGACAAACCCAACTCTTAAGAGAGGTTGATGTGCCTCAGCATTGGGAAAGTTATCATCTTTCTCCCGATAAAAATACAATGCTAATTGTCAGAGTAGATACAAACTCTTCAGAGAAAAAGTATGAACTTATTGCTGTTTCACTGGTAACGGGCGAAAAACAGACCCTTTTGACTTATCCTTATCACCAAGATGTGGACAGGCATCCCATTTACCGTCCCGACGTCCGCTGGCTGCCCAATAGTCAGGATTTCGTGGTTCATTCTCCACCCCAAACCGATTGGGTTTCCCACTTGGATTTGATGAGCGTGAATACAAAGGTGTCTCCGCAACCATTTCTGGATAACGCGTCTTTCCTCAAAAAACCGCCAGAATATAGTGATTTGGAGACATTCTTAATGATGGGTGAATGGTCTCCTGACGGTAAGTGGTTAACCTTGTTGCAGTACCCCAAACCGGGACAATTGGTATACCTCTTGGAAGTCGCCACGAAAAAGATGACCCTTATCCCTTTGGAGGACCCATCACATAGCGTAAGCGTTATGGGTTGGGTACAATAAGAGATGAACAAAATGCGCTTCCAATGGCTAAAATTGGCCGGTTTGTTTTTTCTGGTATGGGTCTGTCTAGCCGTTGCCGCTACTTTTCCAAATAACGAAAACAGAAAGCCAGAGGTGCCCCTTATCCCGGCTTTTCAACCGCCTCCTACCCCAACTCCGCGTCCCAATTGTCCTGCGCCGCCTTATCCGGCGGCTGCATATGGTCGCAATCCTTATCCCACCGAGATTGCGCCTTCTTTTGATCAAGCTGGGTTAAACCAACTGGCTACTGCTGCGCCGGTCTTGCCTACATTAGTACCAAATCAGGCCGCATACGCGCCATGTATTTTGTTAAAAGCAATGGCTTACCAGGAAAGTGGTTGGAAACACTTTGAAGCTGACTACAATAACTATGGTTATACCAAAATAGGTCCCTCTTGCGATTACGGGTTGATGCAAATTGTCTCTGGTATGAGTGGAGGTGGTGAATTTGACCCAAATCGAACCAATATTGAAATTCCTTACAATATGGGCGTAGGGACTCAGTTATTGATAAAAAAATGGAACGCACTCAAGCTATCCAGTGGTGGCTTTCCTGGTGGCCCATATCTAGTTGGTGCAGGAAATCCTCGAATTGCCGAGGATTGGTATTATGCGATCTGGGCCTACAACACATGGGGATGGATAAACAATCCCAATAATAATTGTGTAAATTGGACTCCTGGTTGTGGGGGGTGGTTTGCAGGTCGCCCACCTTTCAATCCATCTGATAGTTCACAAAATCTGCTCTGGTATCCCTATCAAGAACTCGTCTGGGGATATGCAGCTCATCCTCCAACGTACAATGGAGTTCCTCTTTGGCAAGCAGTAAACTTAAGCTTGCCAACATGGGCAAACGTGGGAGGTGTGACAGAGCCTCATTATCCCAATAATAATCTTCCTCGTCCCACACCTTCTCATACCTCCTGTGGTTTATTCTACTTGCCAATTATTATGAAGAATTGGATACCGATTATACCCTGTGGCGGCTCGACGGTTTACCCGGCTGGCCAGCCTTATTGTACGGATCGAAATGGCGAGGTTCGATCCTGTAATGCTCAAAACGCCAACGGTTCAACCGGTGAACCCAATAACCTCTTCACTAATGATATCTACTATCGCGATTACCCTGCTCCCGGCGTGACGTATTACTATCTTAATCTGCCCGGAGTAATTTCGGGGACAGGCACAATAGGGCTGCGTTATGCGGTTCACTCGATTGGCGGCAGCAATGAGCAACATCTTTACTTTGAAATCAAGAATGCAGATACAGGCGTTTGGTCTCTACTTGGTTCTGATATGTATCATGGGGCTGACCCGCCTCACCTGCGAGGGTGGGGTTTTTCGGGGCGGATTTCGGCGGTACGGGTGTATGTACTATGGACGAATGGTCAGTACTACCAACCGGCCAAAGTCGATTACATTTATGTGATGTGCAATTGATCGGACTGAGAAGGTTACACTTGTAAGGCCATTGGTGCAAATGAACCAGAGATAGGATATGTAAAAAGGATTACAAGTGTCAGCATTGTTCTCCGGTTAGCAAGGCTGTAACTGTTCTTCAGGAGCAAGCATCAATGACTGGCAACGGACACAAAAAAGACAAAAACCTGGTTGGCGCCGTCATGGTCGTTGGCGGCGGTATTGCCGGGATGCAGGCCTCGCTCGATCTGGCCGAGGCTGGCTTCAAGGTCTACCTGGTCGAAAAGAAGTCGGCCATCGGCGGCCATATGGCCCAGTTGGACAAAACCTTTCCCACCAACGACTGCTCGATGTGCACCATCTCGCCCAAGCTGGTGGAGGTGGGCCGCCATCGCAACATCGAGCTGTTGACCAACAGCGAGGTGCTGGGCTTGAAAGGCCAGGCCGGCGATTTTACCGTGACCGTCCGCCGCCAACCGCGCTACATCGATCCGGACAAGTGCACCGCCTGCGGCGACTGCGCCAAAGTCTGCCCGGTGGTGCTACCCGACCTGTTCAACCAGGGGCTGGCCGAGCGCCGGGCCGCCTACAAGCTCTACCCCCAGGCGATGCCCAATGCCTACGCTATCGAGAAGCGGGGCATTGCCCCCTGCCGCGACGCCTGCCCGGCCGGACAACGGGCCCAGGGCTACATCGCTCTGATCCGGGAGGGCCGCTACCAGGACGCCTTGCGGGTGATCAAAGAGGATAATCCTTTCCCCGGCATCTGCGGCCGCATCTGCAACCACCGCTGCGAAGATGCCTGCAACCGCGGCAAAGTCGATGAGCCGCTCAATATCCACGGCCTGAAACGCTTTGTTACCGATCAGGTCTACAACCAGCCCCGCATTCCGCCCCCGGCCGTGGAACGTCGCTACCGGGAACGGGTCGCTGTCATCGGGGCCGGTCCCTGCGGCCTGACCGCGGCCCAGGATTTGTGCAAACTGGGTTACGGCGTGACCGTGTTCGAGGCGCTGCCGCTGGCCGGCGGGATGCTCCGGGTCGGCGTGCCGGAGTTTCGCCTGCCCAGTTGGATTGTCGACCGGGAGGTGCAGGACATTGTCGATCTGGGGGTGGAACTGCGGCTCAACACCTGCGTCAACAACCTGGACGATCTGTTTGCCGCCGGCTTCGATTCGGTGCTGATCGCCGTGGGCGCCCACGAAGGGCGCAAATTGCCCATCGAGGGGGTTGACCTGGACGGGGTGCTGGTCAACACCGTCTTTTTGCGGGATGTCCGCCTGGGCCATCCACCCGATTTTTCCGGGCGGCGGGTGATGGTGCTGGGCGGCGGCAACGTGGCCATCGACGTGGCCCGGACGTCAGTCCGCCTGGGGGCCAGCGAGGTCCATATGGCCTGCCTGGAGGAGCGGGCGACTATGCCGGCCCACCCCTGGGAGATCGAGGAGGCCGAAGCCGAGGGCGTGGTGATGCACCCGGCCCGGTCATTCAAGCGCATTCTAAATGACGGTCGCGGCCGGGTGGCCGGCCTGGAGTGTCTCCAGGTCACCCACATGGCCTTTGACGAAACCGGGCGGTTGACCCTGGAAACTGCGCCGGGGTCGGAGCATATTATTCCGTGCGATGTGGTCATCTTTTCCATCGGCCAGCGGGCCGGTTTGGCCTTCATCCCCGACAGCAGCGGGGTCGGCGTCACCCGGCAGGCGACCATTGCCATCAATCCCAACACCCTGGCCGCCACCCGGCCCGGCGTTTTTGCCGCCGGCGACGCCACCACCGGCACAGCTTTTGTCATCGAGGCGGTGGCCAGCGGTCACCGGGCGGCCGAGTCGATCCACCGCTATCTGCGGGGTGAGGAGTTGGAGCCGGCGCCCAAACCGGAACTGCCGGTGGTGCAACTGACCCAAACCGAGCTTGACGAGCGGATGCAGCGGGGCGAGGTCAAAATTACTCCCCGCGTGCCCATGCCGGTGGCTCCGGTCGAGGCCCGGCGGCGGAGTTTTGTAGAGGTGGAACAGGGTTACAGCGAAGCCCAGGCCCAGACCGAGGCGGCCCGCTGCCTGGCCTGCGGCATCTGCTCGGAATGTTTGAGCTGCTGGTACGAGTGCAAAGCCGGGGCGATTAACCATGACGAGCCGCCGGTCACCGAGACGGTCAAGGTGGGGGCGGTGGTGCTGGCCCCCGGCTACCAGGTTTACCACGCCGAGCTGTCGGAGGAGTATGGCTGGGGCCGCTACCCCAATGTGGTGACCGCGCTCCAGTTCGAGCGGCTGCTCAGCGCCTCCGGGCCGACTCACGGCCACGTGTTGCGCCCCTCAGATGGCCGGCCGGCCCGCAAGATTGCCTTTTTGCAGTGCGTTGGCTCGCGGGATCAGTCCCACGATTATTGCTCGGCCGTGTGCTGCATGTACGCGGCCAAAGAGGCGGTGATGGCGCGCGAGCACGATCCGCAGGCCGACATCACCATCTTTTTTATGGATATGCGGGCTTTTAGCAAAGGCTACCAGGCGTATTACCGGCGGGCCGAAGAAAAGTACGGTATCCACTACGTCCGCTGCCGGATTTCGTCGGTCAAGGAGCAGCCGGGGAGCGGCGACTTGATTGTGCGCTGGATTCGCCCCCCCTCTTTCCCACCCGTTGGGGGGGACGAAAGGGGGGGTAATGGTCAGCTGTCGGCGGTCGTGGAAGAGCCATTTGACCTGGTCGTGCTGTCGGTGGGCATGGAGATTGCGCCGGAGGTGCGCGAATTGGGCCGGCGGCTGGGCGTCGAGCTGGACGATTACGGCTTTTGCCATACGGTCCAGTTTGAGCCGTTGCAGACCAGCCGGGCCGGCATCTATGCCGTGGGGCCGTTCCGCGAGCCGAAAGATATTCCCGAGTCGGTCACCGAAGCCAGCGGCGCGGCCGCCCTGGCCGGCGGCCTGCTGGCCCCGGCCAGAGGCTCGTTGATTACGCCGGCCGATTATCCGGCGGAACGCGATATCAGCCAGGAAGAGCCGCGGGTGGGGGTATTTGTTTGCCACTGCGGCTCCAACATCGGCGGCTTTCTGGACGTGCCCGGTGTGGCCGACTATGCTCGCTCGTTGCCCAACGTGGTGCATGCGGAGGATAATCTCTACACCTGCTCCCAGGATTCGATCAAGCGGATTACCGAAAAAACGAGGGAGCTGGGCTTGAACCGGGTGGTCGTGGCTTCCTGCACCCCGCTCACCCACGAACCGCTGTTCCAGGATAGCATCCGCCAGGCCGGTTTGAACCCCTTCCTGTTCGATATGGCCAATATTCGCAATCAATGTTCGTGGGTTCACTCCCACAACCGCGATGTGGCCACCGAAAAGGCCAAAGAGTTGGTGCGGATGGCTGTGGCCCGTACGGCTCGGCTGGAGCCGCTCCACCAGCTTGAAGTGCCGGTGACAAAACGGGCCCTGGTCATCGGCGGCGGCGTGGCCGGCATACAGACGGCCCTGGCCCTGGCCGGGCAGGAAATCGCCGTGACGCTGGTAGAACGGCAGCCGGCCCTGGGCGGCAACCTGCGGCATGTGCGCTATTTTGTGGAGACTGAGCCAATAAATGGACGAACCGAGTCAAAAAGCGGTCATTCGCCACACTTGCCCTGTGGGTTCGCTCATTCCCTCCACTGGCACAATGCCCAGCTTTACCTGCGGGAACTCATCGGCCGGATCAACGCCGAACCACTGATCACGGTGCACCTGGAGACGGAATTACTTGAAACCAAAGGTTTCAAAGGTAATTTTACCTCGATTCTCTCAACTCCGGGTGGGGAAATTAGCGTGGAACATGGCGCCACCATCGTCGCCATCGGCGCGCAGGAATATCGCGGCCCCGATTACGGTTATGGCTCCGACCCGCGCCTCATCACGCAACAGGAGTTTGAGCTACTATTGGCTGAGGAGGAGGGTGGCCGAGGTACAGGGGAGCGGAAAGCGGGAAGCGGAGAGCGGAGAGCGGAAGGCCGAGGGCGGCAAGCGGCAAGCGAAACAATTC
>CAYZHI010000097.1:0-10380 GCA_964477335.1 uncultured Caldilineaceae bacterium
ATCACTCACCCTGACTTTGCCGCAGCCATTGCTCCACTGGCGGCCCACCGGGCGGCGCAGGGCCTGAGGGTGGTCACCGTCAATGTACCGCAAATCTACGATACCTTTGGCGCAGGCCGGCTGGAGCCTGAAGCAATCAAAACTTTTCTCCGGCACGCCTTTGCCAACTGGACCCCTCCGGCGCCGGCGTATGTCCTGTTAGTTGGCGATGGCAGCTATGATTTCAAGAATTACAGCGGCTACAACCCACCGACCTTTGTGCCGCCCTATCTGGCCCAGGTCGATCCCTGGTGGGGCGAAACGGCCGCGGACAATCAGTTTGTCACTGTGGCCGGGGCTGACCCTTTGCCTGACATGTTGATTGGCCGGCTGGCTGTGAATAGCGCCGCCCAGGCGGCCACGGTGGTCGACAAGATTATCCGCTATGAATCGGCGCCGGCGTTGGGCGATTGGAACGCCCGCCAGCTTTTTGTGGCTGATAATGATGAAGCTGGCGTCAATCTCTATTTTCATGCCGATGCCGACCAGGGCTATAATCAGCTGCCGCTGCCATTCATTGGGCAGCGATTCTATTACGGCGCCGGCAGCGAGCCTTATCTCTACGGCAATGTTGACGCCTTGCGCGCAACCTTTCTAAATAATTTCAACTATGGCGCCAGCCTGGTCACCTTCCACGGCCACAGTTCCTGGCTGCAATGGGCCGAGGAGGGTCTGTTGCGTTACTATCCGCCTCCATACACCGGCCCTGATGATTTGACCGCCATGCGTAACCAATATCGTCTGCCGGTGGTACTGGAGATGACCTGCTTCACCGGCTCATTTCACCGGCCCGAGGTAGCAACTTTCGATGAGAGCCTCCTGAATTTAGCGGGTGGTGGGGCCGTAGCCGTTTGGGGTAGCACCGGCCTGGGTGTGTCGACTGGACACACTGCGCTGCAAGCCGGCTTTTACCGGGCCATATATGAGCAGGGTCAGCGGAGTCTGGGCGCAGCCATCCTCTCGGGCAAAATGGAGCTGGCCGGCAGCGGCGCCCACCAGGAACTGTTGGATACTTTTACCTTATTTGGCGATCCGGCCTTGCGGTTGAATTTTACAGTTGTACCTTATTCGAACCATATTTACTTGCCGATCATTCAGCATTAACCCAGATGTCTCAGCCAGGCAGGCTGAGGATATGGACTGATTGAGGGGAAAGGAAGGATTTTAAAGTGAACCGAACCAACTCTTTTATTATTTTGATGCTCATAGTTTCAGCTTTGGTGTTAGTCGTCATCGGGGCTAATTTAGCTCTGCCGGCCGATACCTATGCCCACCCCAGCTATGGTTTTACCCCCCAGCCTCCCCCACCACCTGGCGGCGGCGGCGACGATGGTGACGAGAATGGCGGCAGCGGTGATAGCCGCGGCTCCGATGATGAACTTCCGCCCGATTATGTTTGGGTCGAATTGGAGCGCTGTGACCTCTCTTGCTCGGTCAACTATGCCAGTAAGCCGGCCGGATTGGCTTCACCCCTCTCAACCCCACCCGAGGTGAGAGTGCGGGTACAGTTGATCCATCAAGGCTCCGGTTGGATTGCCGAAGGCGTTATCTCCGACGCCAGTAGTACCCGTTTGGCGGTGCCTTATCCAGGTCAATGGGAAGTTTTTATGATGGACGAACCGGAGCTGGTGGGGATGACCGCTTTTGATACCACGAATCTGAATTTGGAACAACTCAGAAGCACCCTGACCGTGGCCCCGGTATCGTTAGGGCTGGTGGAGGCCAACACGCCTGAACCGCAAATGGTCAAATGCCCCATTGCTTGTGTCATCGAGCCTCCGCCCGAGACTCTGCCGGAAACAGGCGGTGACCGGGCCATGGCCTATTTGATCTTTTTGATTGGGGCGCTTTTTATTACAATCCTGGGGTTGTTGATGGCCCGCGCCGGCCTGGGGAGTGGTTCACGTAACCTTAGTGAGTCGATTCTGCTTCTCGGCTCAAAAAAGGGAACCCGGTCAGATTACTGATTAATCCCCTTTAATATTCTTAAGTTTTGCCAATCGCGTTTGATTGTGGTACATTCCGATTTGTATTTGAGTGAAACTCAAAGGCTACTGCTCACCCATTATTGCCGCTAAAACCAAATAACAAACTGCATCTGGTTGGGGGAGATTCGTTGCTGATGCTAAATTTTCTACTGTACAGGTTATGACCGGAAAACCATCTGACCTGACCTCCTGCTTGTTCACGTTTGTCTCCCGTACTGATATCAGACCTGTAGCCTGAACGTTAAAAGCCCCCATACTATTCCCATTTTATTAAGGTTAAATACAGAGAGATCGGTACTTTGACCAAGTGCGGGACTCATTGGTTGCGCCTGGTTCACCCATGCGGCGTCAGAACCAGGGTTTTTATTTATGTTTGAATGAACGGGCGTAGTGTTTCCAAGAGGAGGGAGGCATTATGAAACTAAATAGATTGGTCAATTTAACAATTTTAGCCGTAATTTTGGGATTGACGGTAAGTCTTTGGCTTTTTTACCAGGTTCAGGCCCAGGGCGGCGGTCAATCAGGGCGTATCGACGCCTTTACCTTCTTTGTTCCTTTTCCCAGTGAAAGTCTGGATAATCTGTTTGACAATGGTTACAATGGGGGTCTCCCCAACCCCCCCGGTGATGGTAATTACATTGGTTTCGATATTGAAACTGTCATTTCGATAGCGGTGCGGCGGGGCGGCACGATCATTTTCTACGATCATTGGGAGGACGGCTACGAAGCTGATATCGCCAATCCCACCCAATCGACCACCCGGGTGTGGGGCGACGGTAATCCGGCCAATAATGGTCCAGAACCGGTGATCGGTATTCCGGCCAATGACCTGCTCGTTGCTGGCGATGTCATCAGGTTGCAGAATCGGGTGGACTTGCCGCTCCCCGGCGGTGGGCGAGATCGGAGCGTAATATTTTTTGACGGCGGCGATGTCCTGACCGCAGAAGATGGCTCGGTGGCCGTCACGGAAGGCGTCTGGCCAATGGGCCCGCCTCCCGACGGTGATGAGCCTGGCATTCTGTACGCCGATGCCTGGGAACTGCTGCCGACCGAACGCTGGGGTACGGAGTACCTTATTTCCGTGGGCCAGGACCTGGCCGCGGCGCGAGATGGCTCTTTTGCCGTGGTTGGTCTCAGTGTACAGGCCCTAGCCGATGGGACCACGGTTGAGATCGACCTGAATGACGGGTCCGGCCCCACTACCGTTACCCTGAATCAAGCGACCTTTCCGCAGCGAGCCTATTCAGTGGTCCAGGGTGTAAACGTGGGCGCCAGCGTGCGGGTCACCGACGGTGGGCCGGTGCAGGTTCATGTCCTGACCGCCGACCCCGACTCCGAGTGGGAAGCGCGCGCCTTCACTATGTATCCGGTTGATGAGTTAACGGATCAATGGCTGGCCCCGCGTAGTTCAGATGGGGATTTCTGGCTCTATAACCCCCATGATACCGAGTTAGAGGTCGCGGTGGAAACTTCTATTACCGGCACAGTGTTTATCACCATTCCAGCCCGTAGTACTGTTCGCTATTTTTTTACTACCGATCCAGATCCTACTGTTCCGGATCCATACGAATTGAACGACGCCACTGGAACTTTGTTTAGCTCCACCGACGGGCGACCTTTTAATGGGGTTGTGGCTTTAGATGAATCACAGGTTCAAGACTGGGGGTATGCGCTGCTGCCGGTCGACCTACTGACTTCCCAGGTGCTCGTGGCCTGGGGGGTGGGCAACGCGCCCAACGGGGATATCAATAATCCGCCTGGTCCCGTGCCCCTTCCTCCGCCAGGGCCAGCCGGAGATGCAACCGGTGACGAGTCGCCGGTGTATGTGACGGCGCTCGAGGATACTGAAGTTATTGTCATTTACGCTGATGGCAGCCAGGCAGGTCCGATCTCTGTTCCCCGCCTGACCGAAGTGATTCTGACTGCGCCTAACCACGATATGACCGGCGCCTTCATTTACTCCGTCGACGGCACCCCGTTTGGGGCGGTCTGGGGCCAGGACGGTAGGGCGCCTGTGGCTTTACCCTCCATCGACGTCGGCACTGGCATCGCCCCGATCCAGTCGCTGACTATCCAGAAAACCTATGAGTTAATCATTGACGTCGACTGTAACGGTACGATCACCCCCCGCGATACGGTTCAATTTGAATTGCTGTATCTCAATAATACCGCCAGTACGGTTACCGGCGTTATCGTGCAAGATATCCTGCCCGACGCCCTCAGTTATGTACCTGACACCATAGAGGTCAACGGTAACCCCCGTCTTGATGCCAGTGGCGCCACCGATCTTTTTGGAGAAGGTCTGGCGGTCAATGACCCGATTCCTCCCTTTGAGGCCGGTATTGTTACCTTTAATGCCGTAGTTAACGGCGCTCCGCCTTTTATCAACGAGGGCATTGCCAGCGCCGACATCGGTCCACTGCGGGCGAGCGACTCGGTTGCTGTGCTGATCCCGGAGGCGGAAACAACTGCGCCCATTTTGGTCGTTGACCAAAACTTGATTGATCCGCCTGGCGGTCCCGTTACTGTGGGCCAGCAGATTACCTTTGAGCTGACCATCAGTAACGTCAGCGACCCGGCCGTCTCAATTGTGACCCTGCCCGTGCATATTACTTTCAATGAAGAAGACCTGGCTATTGTCGGCACCTCTGTTGCCACCGACAGCGCCGGCCCGGGCGCAATTGAATGGACCGATCTACTTGCTGCTACCGGCTCTGGCCCATTACTGCCTGGCCAGACGATCAGCCTGACATCGAGCTATACTGTTACCCGTATCCCGGCCAACAATAGTACCACGCTTACCACAACTGTCCTGTACGCCGAACGAGAAGATGGGGATCCTCCTTTGATTTGTCCTGCTTTCGCCAGTGTCAACGTTGCTGTGCCCCCCACTCCCACCCCACGGCCTGAGCGCGATGATGATGATGATCCTACGCCAACGCCGCCGCCGGCTACTCCCGTAGCTGAGGCCTTCGCCCCGCCGCCGGCCCAGTTACCGGTGGCTTTTTTGCCGGAGACCGGGCTGCTAGAAACTTCGAGCCTGATTGATCCGGTCTGGGGTGGTGGAATCATTATAGTATTGACTCTAACCGGAACTATTGGTATTATTATGGCGGTCAGGAGAAAAAAGAAACAGCGATAACTCGATCTGCGCCAGAGGAGTAGATGAAACGACGGTTGATTGTTGTCGGGGGGATGCTGACGCCCGTGCTGCTTGTGGTAATTTGCCTGGGGAGTGTCTTGTTATTGGCTGCGCTGAGTTGGCTGCTCTTCCGACTGGAAGAGCAGCCACGGATTATCCAAATTATGCCTCTAGCTCCACTGGCTACTTCTATGGCTGCGCCTGTGGGGATAGCAGCCGAGGATTTGGTGGAGATGCCTGCGGCTGTTCCGGCCGACTTGGTTACGAACCCACCAACTCCAACGGTGGTCAGTCTACCGACCCCTACCCCTGATGTGGAAAGGATTTTAGGTTTTGACCTGCCAGTTGGGGCAGTTAATTCTATTACTCAAGAAGGCGTGGCGTCTCGTTTGATTATCCCCAGGCTAAACCTCGACGCGCCGGTTATCATCTCCCCAATCAAGGATCAGACCTGGCAGGTGGATCATCTGGGGCAGAATGTAGGCCATCTGGAAGGAACGGCTGCGCCAGGTTCCAACAGCAACGTGGTGCTGGCCGGACATATCACCCTGGCTCAGGGAGTCTATGGTCCGTTTGCCGGCCTGGCCCAGTTGAGTCCCGGGGATATTTTGACGGTGTATCAGGGTGAGCAAAAGTTCAACTACGTGGTTGATGGTTATGACATCGTGGAGAGAACGGCCATTGACGTTACCTATCCAACCTCAACCGGGCAGTTGACCTTGATAACCTGCAACAATTGGAACAGCCAGACGGGACAATACGAGCAGCGTCTGGTGGTCAAAAGTCATCTGGTGCCGAATTAGAGGGTCCTGTTCGGCCAGAGCTGTCAACTTAGCCGCCCCTGGGCGGTTTTTTTGTGCTATCTTGAACGATGGCCGACATCTCGATATTTTTTGTCATTCCCATCCAGTCGTGTTAAACTGCAAGAGCTAGAGGCCGCCAAGACATGCCTAACCTGTCGGTTAGATGATTGGTCTATGACGCCAAAAGGTCAGGCAAAATCCATTTACCCACTTTATACTTGTCAATTGAAGATCATGAAGATGCGTCCAGTGAAATCAGCAAAAGTTTATCTTGTCTTAACGCTGCTAATTATAGCCACGATTTGCTTGGTTCAAATTTCCGGCGTGGCGGCTGCACCGCCTCAACAGGGTGGCGACATCGCCGTTATAGCCAGCCCCGCCAGCAATGCAGTTGTGCAGGGCGCCGTACAGATCATTGGCAGCGCCGATCATCCCGCTTTTCAATTTTACGTGGTCGACCTGGGGCCTGAGCCGAATACCGGTGACCAATGGAGTACCATTGGCGCCACCCATGACGCGCCGGTTATCAATGGTTTATTGGAAACGTGGGACACCACCCAGGTTCCCGATGGCAGTTATACCATCCGGCTGCGCGTCGTTCGCCTTGACGGCAATTATAGTGAATTTTTTGCCCGACAGGTGGTGGTCTCAAATACCCAGCCGCTACCTACGGATACCCCTCTGCCGCAAGAGACTCAAGAAGCTCCGGCGTCCCAGTTCCCGACGGCTACCCCGACCGACCTGCCGCCAACAGCCCCTATTATCATTGAACAGCCGGTGGTGGATACGCCTACGCCCCGCCCCGTGCCCACCAGTCCGCCGCTGCAAGACCCCGAGGAGAACCGTTCATTTATCCCCACCGTGTCGGGTTTTTCAACCGCTCCTCTAACTGACGCCTGCCTGTATGGGGCGGGCGTGATGCTGGGGATTTTTCTGCTATTTGGTTTTTTGTTTGCCTTGCGCACATTTATTCGGGGATTTATTGATCTGATCAAGCGTAGCCGATCCTAAATCCGATGCCGCTTTCATTCCCATTGTTTGGTCGCGCCAGCAAGACAAGGTCGGCGGCAGGTCCGGTGGCCTGGCTGATTGTGGGCTTGGGTAACCCTGGTCCAAAATATCTGGAGACCCGCCATAATGCCGGCTGGCATCTGTTGGATACGATTGTACGCGATCAGCACAGCTTTCGTTTTGATGAAAAAAGGAGCCAGGCCCTGATTGCCCGGGGTGAATTAGTTGGGGTAAAGGTAGCTCTGGTTAAACCGCAAACCTTTATGAACCTTAGTGGCCAGGCCGTGGCCCCAATTGCCCGTTTCTTCAAAGTTCCACCAGAGCGCATCCTGGTTGTTTTTGATGATGTGGATTTGCCGCTGGCTGCCTTGCGGTTGCGGCTCAAGGGTGGAGCGGGTGGCCATAATGGCGTGCAGAGTATCATTCAGCAGCTTGGCACCACGGAGTTTCCACGGCTGAGATTGGGGATTGGCCGACCAACTGGTCAAACGCCGGTGGAAGCTTACGTGCTGCAAAAATTTAAGCCCGCCGAATGGCAGGCCATGCTGGTTACCTATGAGCGCGGGGTTGAGGCGATCAAAACGGTGCTGACGGAAGGACTTGAGCAGGCGATGAACAAATTCAATGCGCCGGTGTAGATTTTTGCCCAGATTTCGTGACCAAACGATTGACCGGCCCTTAACGATGCGCTTCGATCACATGTTCGATCTTGTTGATTAAGGCTATCGGACTGAAAGGTTTGGTAAAATAGTCATTTGCACCAGCGATTACCCCGGCCTCAATATCATCCTTTTGCCCGCTGGCCGAAATTATAATGATATAGATATCGGCTGTGGCTGGATCTCCTTTGAGATAACGGCATACCTCCAAACCGCTTACGGTACTACCTGGCATCTTAATGTCTAGCAGAATGATATCAGGATGCTCAGTTTGGGCAATATCAAGGGCTTGCTGCCCATTTTCGGCAGAAAAGATTTGGTAATTGCCAACTTCAAGAGTCACTCTGACCAGTTCTCGAACGGCCGGCTGATCGTCAACGATGAGAATTTTCCACATAAGGTTTTCACTCGGTTGGGGTCATCTGATTATTGGGTTGTTCTCCTGGCAATTGCTTTTCTTTTGTGGACGTTGTTTTAAAGATAAAAAGAGTAGCACCTATGATTAAAAGAACGTCGCCAATACTGACTGCCCAGCTGCGCCAGGGCAGAATAACAGGAATAATATCCGACAGAACCCAGAAATTGGTCTCCTCACGGGCCAGGACAATATTTTTACTTAAAGGCGGCCTGGCCCCGATCTCACTGGTTTTTCCGGGATGTACAAACTGATAGGTGCTCTGAGTCACCGGCATCCAACCACCGTTGGCTACCATAACGACCAGATTCAGGGTAAGGCCAAGCAAGAATAACTTGGCTCCCGGCAAATGGCGATTCAGAAAAACCAAAAATGCCAAGGTAAACTGTGATAGATTCAGGATTATCACCTGAAACAGCGCTTGGCCTGATGCATAAACAACTGATACTGCCTGTAAAATAAACAGGCCGACCACCAGGACGATGAGCTTTTTCCCCCCCCGGAAAGAAAGTCGCCCAATTGCGCTGAGATCACGCCTCAATAGCAAAGCCAAAACCACCAACAAGACAATCGCGTAGGCTAAAATCACCAGGTGGCTCCTCGTATTCCCTAGATATTACTCAGCCCATCCAACCTATTGGATGATAACCGAGTTCTAAGGATCAGGTTTATCCCGGAGATTACAACTCACCGGAAAAGTCTTTGAAACAGCCGGAGCGTTCGCTAAGGCTTTTTAAGCTGGCGTGTTCTATGCCTTGCTGAATATTTTGGGCTACCCGCATCCAGTATGGTCGCCAGGCTTTGTCAGTCCGATAAAGTTCATGCCTGATCAGCGTAATAAGCTGCAAGGCATCGTGTTCGCTTAACTCAAGCAATACGGTTCTTCCCTGTGCACTCATAGTACATTTTTTCCAGGTTCTCTGCCGGCGACGAAATTATGCTGACCCCCTTGAAAAAGCAACAGAACCTCAAATATAGTGTTGCTGTCAAAAAAGCTGATGGCGACGATCAGTCTTTAAGACTACAGGGAACAGGCCATTAGCCTCACTTTTACCTGGCGGGCAAAGTCAGGCAAAGTCGAGGCGCGTACATCGGCCAACACTTCGACATCATCAGCCGATAGCCCCATATCCGCCAGGGCCTCCATTGGACTGGCCAGCAGCATCGCCCGAAAGGCGCCGTTAGCGCTGGCCTTTATGAGTATATTAGAAATAGCGGGTCGATTGGGTATAACTTGCATCATCACCATCCTTTTGGACTCCATCTTGGAATCTCTTTATCCTAATACTTCCCAAAGTTGACAGACTATTAGTGACCATTTGAACTGGGTGCGCCGCCAACCATAGCCGCTACCAGCAGCGTGCCTAGGATGAAAAGCGCGCGCGCATTAGGATTGTGGAATAATTGAGCAGCTGAGAGTTTAGTTCTTTGTAACATCGTTCAATATCCTTTCCCTTAAATCTCCCTAAAATCCTTCCCAATAGATGAGTTTATATTATCAAATCATCTCTTACATATTTCAGCAGGACTATACGAATACGCTTGTCTCGGCACGTTTATCTTGCTTCATTGACTAGTATCACTATCCAGATAGTCGGCTCTTGGTCGGATTTGCCCACAATTTGATCAGCGAGTCACCGTTTCTTGACCAAGAACAGTTTGAGCAGTGCAAAAAGCGGGTGTCTTCACTCAGACAGCCGAGTAACTACCCATACGATAAATTTGCTAATAAGGAATTAAGGAATGGGTATGGTAGAAGAGAGTGATGTAGATTACTGGAGTTTGATATCCGTTACGCCGTGCCAACTGGGGTCGCTAGCTGGTGTGAGACGGAATAGAAGGGTGAGTATTAACATTGTTAAACTCTTAACAATGTTAAATAATAATCTTTTTCTCTTTTCAAGCAAATTACCGGAAATGGAATCAAAAAAGCCCAAATCTGAGTAAGCGCGGTCGCTTATCCCAGAGATGGGCTCATACTCCTCCTCCCCATTGACCCTCAACTTGTTAATGTAGCAGTAAGACGGCTCTAGAGCCGTCTATCTTTTGGCTAATAATTGTTCGAATAGCTGTTCTGTGGCTGGTTCCAACGGCGTGCCAAATTCCCGTTGATATATATTACTTAACTGAGCCTGATGGGCCGTCAGATGATCATACAGCCCTAATTGAGCGTAGGCTCTCAAGGCCAGCCGGTGCAATTCTTCACGGAAATAGTCCTGGGCCAGTCCTTTGTCAATAATAGTCAAGGCTTCGCGGGGCTCGTTTTTTATAAGCAACTCTTCCGCCGCCAGCTTAATTACCTGCAAAAATCTGACTTCATATT
>CAYZHI010000098.1:0-10295 GCA_964477335.1 uncultured Caldilineaceae bacterium
CCGTCCAGGAGGTACGCTGGGGATTGGCGGCGACCATCGGCCAGGCCGCCGGGTCGGTGAGTTGGTTCACAGGCAGGTTTGATGAACTGGCTTGACCGCCGCCGGTCAGGTTGTCGGCAGCCAGACCTGCCGCGGCTGCTGAACTATCCAAGAGAACGCCAGACAACCACAATAAAGACGCCAACAAAAATAGATGTCGTTTTAAGCTCATATTTCAGCCTCCAATTATCTCTCTCGATTCAATCAAACTGATCCTCGGGCAAACAAAAAGGCCCAATCCACCACCGACTGGCGAGTGAATTGGGCCTTTACTTTTACTTAACCGCCACTATTATTGCGGAAAGTCTTAGTTTGACCCCGAGTTTTCTATTGAATTAAAATCCCTTTGCCCGTACCCGGCCATAAATAACCCCGCCGAGAACCGGTCATCATTACCGCAAGCGTCTACTATTCTACCAGAGGAACCGGTCTACACAAAATAGTGACTGAGTACTAATACCCCTCCGCATAAACAAAGCCTGCAGTTAACTTGATCCCAAACTGAGTTTAGGAATACACATACGTGCCCCAACCACAGGCATTAACTATAGAACAAGCCGAAAACTCACCCTTTAAGCTGGTAAGCTGGCTAAAAAGTTGTAATTTACCAAAAAGAATGTAAAATGTTTTTATCTTCAGCGGCGAAGAAGTGGTATGATGGTTGTGACAAGTTCCGAGAGAAATATGGTTGTGCCAGCCTCACCGGAGACAGAATCTAGACAAGGCCGTCCGATAGCTGCCACAATATAATCTGATGCAATTAAGAGCCTGAACCCTGCCACGATGGTAGGGTTTTCTATTAAATGTAGCCTGAGCTACACTCGGCAACCAATCCAACCCCCACCCGGAGGCAACCAACCAACCAACCAACCAACGAACCAACCGACTAAAAATACCGGAATTCTTTTAATTTTTGTAAGATAGCCTATAAAATATCTGTCTAAATAGAGGAGGATTCAGATGATGACCTTGGAGCAAGAGTTACAGCACGAACGCGTTAATCATCTCGACTTGAGTAACTTCATCGCAGTCGAGATCGGCACTTCGGTTAAAACGGTGGTAGAGGCTATGCGAGCGCAGCAACGTAACTGCGCCATTGTCACCGACCAGGGTTCACTGGTTGGTATATTTACCGACCACGATGTCTTGATTAAGGTTGCCGATAATCCCGACACCTGGCAGCTCCCCATCGACGATTTCATTACCCTGGCTCCTCTAACTGTCAACGCCACCGATCCCGTGGACAAGGCTTTAGCGCTAATGAACAAGAAGCATTTTCGCAATGTTCCGGTTTTAGATGAGACCGGCCAGGTAGTTGGCAATCTCACTCATTATGCCATCATTCAATATCTGGCTGATCGATTTCCCGAGTCCGTCTATAACCTGCCGCCCGATCCGGAACGAACCACCCGCAGGCGGAATGGCGCCTGAGTCATACCCTTATTTATTGTCACCTCTCAGCGATAGTTTGGCAAGGAGGTAAATTGCAATGGCTGAGCTTAAACATATAGAATTTGAAGATGTAGAATCGGTAGTCATCCGTTTTGCCGGCGACTCCGGCGACGGGATGCAGTTAACCGGAACCCAGTTTACGGATACTGCCGCGATCTTTGGCAACGATATCAGCACCCTGCCCGACTTTCCGGCCGAGATTCGCGCCCCGGCCGGCACGCTGGCCGGCGTCAGCGGCTTTCAGGTCAATTTCTCCAGCGAAGATATTCTCACCCCAGGCGATGCGCCCGGGGTGTTGGTCGCCATGAATCCGGCGGCCTTAAAAGCCAACCTGCCCGACCTGGTGACAGGCGGCGCGATTATTATTAACACCGACGCCTTTACCGACTCGAACCTCAAAAAAGCCGGTTATGACAGCGATCCGCTTGAGGACGGTTCGCTGAAGGGTTATGAGGTCCATAAACTACCCATTACCACCCTCAACCGCCACGCTCTGGAAAAAATCGAGGGGCTGACCGCCAAAGATATTGACCGCTGCAAGAACTTCTTTGCTCTGGGCCTGACTTTTTGGATTTATGACCGTCCCCTGGAACCTTCCCTGGATTACATTGCCAAGAAATTTGCCAGGCAGCCGATTATTCTCAAAGCCAACCAAACCGCCCTGCAAGCCGGTTACAGCGTCGGCCACAATACCGAGGCTTTCCAGACCCGCTACCGGATCAGACGGGCTAATCTGGCGCCGGGTGTTTACCGCAAAATCACCGGCAATGAGGCTCTGGCCATGGGTCTGGTAACCGCCGCCCAAAAGGCCGGCAAACCGTTGTTCTACGGCTCCTACCCCATCACCCCGGCCAGCGACATTCTCCATACCCTGGCCAGCCTGAAACATTTTGATGTGCGCACCTTCCAGGCCGAAGATGAAATCGCCGCTATGGGCGCCGTAATTGGAGCTGCCTTTGGCGGCGCTTTTGCTGTCACTGGCACCAGTGGCCCCGGCATTGCCCTCAAAAGCGAAGCCATCAATTTGGGCATGATGCTAGAGTTGCCGATGGTGATTGTGAACGTGCAGCGCGGCGGCCCCAGCACCGGCCTGCCGACCAAAACAGAGCAGTCAGACCTGATGCAGGCGATGTACGGGCGAAACGGCGAAAGCCCTATTCCGGTGCTGGCCCCGGCTACTCCGGCCGACTGCTTCACCATTGCCATCGAGGCTTTTCGGCTGGCCGTGCGAGCCACCACTCCGGTTTTCATCTTGAGCGACGGCTATCTCGGCAATAGCGCCCAACCCTGGCAGATTCCTGACCCCGACGATATCCCGCCGATTGTGGTTGAGCACCCTACGGCTTCGTCGAATGGCGCCGACGGCTTCAAGCCTTATCGCCGCCATCCCGATACCTTGGGCCGGCCGTGGGCCATCCCCGGTACACCCGGTTTAGAGCATCGGCTGGGTGGTTTGGCCAAGCAGCCTGAAACCGGCAACGTATCCTATAATCCCAATGAAAATGAGCAGATGGTCTACGAACGAGCCTTAAAGATAGCTCGGTTGGCCGACGTGATTCCGGAGCAAACCGTCGTTGGGCCGCCGGAGGGCGACCTGCTGCTGGTCAGTTGGGGCAGCACATTCGGCGCCGTCCGCTCGGCCGTACGGCAATTACAGAAACAAGGTTATCCGGTTTCACACGCCCACATTCGTTACCTGAATCCTTTCCCTCGTAACCTGGGTGAAATCTTGAGTCGTTTTGACCGGATTCTGGTGCCGGAGATGAATCTGGGCCAGTTGATCATTTTACTCAGAGGCCGCTTCGGTACGCATAACTTCATCCCGTTTGCCAAAATACAGGGACGCCCCTTTGCCATCAAAGAAATTGTCTTAAAGATTGAGTCGTTGTTGGAAGAACCACGGAGGTAAATGATGACTGAAGTAATTAAGCTAACCCGCAAAGATTTTGTATCTGACCAAACGGTCCGCTGGTGTCCCGGCTGCGGCGACTATGCCATCCTGGCCCAGATGCAGAAAGTGTTGCCAGATTTGGGCATCCCCAAGGAAAAGATCGTTTTCATCTCCGGCATCGGTTGTTCCAGCCGTTTTCCTTACTATATGAACACGTACGGCATTCATAGCATTCACGGTCGCGCGCCTACCCTGGCTACCGGCCTAAAAATTGCCAATCCTGATTTGAGCGTTTGGGTGATTACCGGCGACGGCGACGGTCTCTCGATTGGGGGCAATCACCTGTTGCACGCCCTGCGCCGCAACATCGACATCAACATCATCCTGTTCAACAACCGCATCTATGGCCTGACCAAGGGCCAATATTCACCCACCTCACCGCTGGGCCAAAAAACCAAATCCTCGCCGATGGGCACCATCGATCAACCCCTCAATCCACTGTCCGTGGCTATTGCCGCCGAGGCCACCTTCGTCGCCCGCACCATCGACACCAATGTGAAACATATGGCCGAGGTGTTAGCTCGCGCCGCCCAACATAAGGGCACCTCGTTTGTGGAGATTTATCAAAACTGCGTCATCTTCAACGACAAAACCTGGGACTATGCCACCGATCCCAAAACACGGGAAGACAACATCTTGGAATTGGAACACGGTAAGCCGATGATTTTCGGCAAGGATCGCGACAAAGGCGTTCGGACCAAAGGCCTTGATCCGGCCGTAGTCTCGCTCGATGAAGTGGCCGAAAGCGAGTTGCTGGTTCACGATGAAAAGGCCCCGGCCAGCTGGGCCTATTTCCTCAGCCGGATGCGCTACCCCGAATTCCCCGAACCTATCGGCGTTTTCCGCGCCATTGACCGGCCTGTCTACGAACAGGAGTTGCTGGCTCAAGTCAACACCGCCGTCCAGACCAGGGGCAAAGGCGATCTGCGCAAACTCTACTACAGCGCCCACACCTGGGAAGTGCTGCCCGAAGCCGGACAGCCCAACGGCCATGAATCGGCTACTGGCCTGTTTGAGCCGCGGCCAAGTGAGTTTGATGAAGAGTACACCGGGGTTGTGTTCCACGGTGAGCGTGAAGCCGAACCCGAAGCTGAACATTCGATCCTGACCGATACGCTAAGTAGTCTGAAACGCGAGGTCCTGCTGACCACCCACGTTGATATCAGCCTGGCCGAGGCGATTGCCAAACTCAAGCAGCGCAACCTGGATTTTCTGGCTCTAATTGATGATGATGGCAGACTGGCCGGCGTGTTTACCAGCCGTGACGTCATCACCAGAGTGGCCTGCCAGGTCGAGGATATGAGCCAGAAAAAGGTCAAAGATTTTATGACGACCGATATTACCGCTCTCAAGCCTACTTCCACCATTGCTTACGCGCTGCATTTGATGGCAATCCATAAAATCCGCCACCTCCCCCTGGTGGATGACGACGGTAAACCCTGCGGCGTTGTCTCGTTCCGTTCGGTGGTCAATTATCTAAAGACCTACTTTTCGCCCAACGGGGGCAACTAAATTCTGGTAAAAATCGAAAAACGGCCTCGACGCTTTAGGCGAGGCCGTTTTTTTTCTCTTCTGGTGACCGGCACTTTAAAAGGGTCGGCCCCCTTGTTCCGTCGTTGGCCGTCTGCGGTCAGCGGTCATTAGTGGTAGAATAAGCCCATGAGCCTCAGCCAGCGTCTCAAAGAAAAAGCGTTCGAACTCGGCTTCGACCTGATCGGTCTGGCCCCGGCGGAGCGCGCCCCCCACGCCGAGGCTTACCGCCGCTGGCTGGCGCAAGGCTACCAGGCCGGTATGGCCTGGCTGGCCCGTGAACCACAACGCCGGGCCGACCCCCGGCTGCTCCTCCCCGGCGCCCGCTCGGTGGTGGTGGTTGGCCTGTCTTACTTTGTACTGAACCCACCGGCCGAATTGTGGGACGATCCGGCTCGCGGTCGCCTGGCCCGCTACGCCTGGGGGCTGGATTACCACGATCTCATGCTACCCCGCTTGCGCCTACTGGGCGACTTCATCGCCCGGGAAAGCGGACAAACCGCCAGCCAGCGGTCTTACGTCGATACCGGCCCGCTGCTGGAACGAGATTTCGCCGCCCAGGCCGGCCTGGGCTTCATCGGCAAAAATACCCTGCTCATCAATCCCCAAATAGGCTCCTACCTCTTTCTGGGTGAGGTGCTGCTGGATGTGGAATTGGAGTATGACGAGCCGGCTCCCGACGGCGGGGCCAGTTGCCGGCTGGGACCGCCCGGCGAATCGAAGCGAATCGGTACCTGTGGCCGCTGCACTCGTTGTCTGGATATTTGCCCCACCCATGCTTTCCCCGCCCCTTACATTCTCAACAGCCAGCGCTGCATCTCCTACCTGACCATCGAGCACAAAGGCCCTATCCCGGCGGAACTTCGCCCGCTGCTGGGCAACTGGATTTTCGGTTGCGACGAATGTCAGGAAATCTGCCCCTGGGTCCGCCGCTACAGCCGGCCAACTCAAGCCGATTTCCTGCGCTACGAGCCTGACCGGGCAGCCCCCAAACTAATTGAACTGCTGGCGCTTGACGCCGCCGCCTTTCGCGCCCGCTTCAAAGGCACGCCGGTCCTGCGCGCCAAACGCCGCGGCTTATTGCGTAACGTGGCCGTCGCCCTGGGCAACTGGGGCAGCCCCGCCGCCCTGCCGGCGCTGGCCCAAGCTCTGCACGACCCCGAACCGCTCATCCGCGAGCATGTCGCCTGGGCCATCGAGCGGATCAGCGCGGGCTGACCCGCAGTCAAAGGGATTTCAGCTAAAAGATTTGCCAGAGCGACCGGTCTTGACTATATTGCTTCGCTTGGAGGTAACCACTATGTCGATCAGTAAATTCGAAGCGTATCTGAATCAGTCACAACAAGAGATCTGGACCAGCCTCAACAGCCCGGCGCAAATCCAGGCTTTTCTGGACGAACTTCCCTATAGCGCCGAGAACGCCAACCGCTGCCCGTTGCGGGTCTTGCAGGATCGCCAGGCCCATTGCCTGGATGGCGGTTTGTTTGGCGCGGCGGCCCTGCGCCGGCTGGGTTATCCGCCCCTCATTGTCGATCTACTGCCCCAGCCGGGCACCGACGATGATCACGTGCTGGCCATCTATCGCCGGGACGGGTACTGGGGCGCAGTGGCTAAGTCGAACTTTGTCGGCTTGCGCTTTCGGGAAGCCATTTACCGCAGCCTGCGCGAGCTGGCGCTCTCTTATTTTGAGGATTATTTCAACGTTCACGGGCAGAAAACGTTACGCGGTTACTCCCGGCCGGTGAACCTGCAAAGCTACGACCGGCTGGAGTGGCTCTGGCGCGACGCTGGCGCCGATGCCATCGAGCAACGGTTGCTCAAGCTGAAGCCAATTCCGCTGGTGAGCCAGGCCATGGCGCCCCATTTTGTCCCGGTAGATGAGCTGTCTTACAAAGCCGGCATGTTGGGCGTCAATGCGGCGGGGTTGTACCAGCCAAAGCAATAGTGTTGTCATCAAACCGCCAGCCAATCTTTGTGGCGATGCTGCGCCAGGCCTGCCGGTCCTGGTCGCTTTCAATGTGGGGTTTGAAGCCAAATTTGAGATAATAGAGGCTGGCGTACGGCGCGGGTAGCTCGTACCGGGGAATATCGTCAAGCCGGTCCCGGACCATCCGTAGCGGAATGTTTTCCACCGTCATCTCAAATTAGACCATCGCCGCCAGGCTAACGCGAATAGCCGCCTCCCCGCCGACCGGGCATTTGTACTCGCAGATGCCGCAGCCAATGCATTTGCTTCGATCCACGGCCGGGAGTTGAACCATCACCAGCTCGCCGGCCGCGTTGGGCAGCTCAGTTGGGGTTAGTTTGATGGCTTTGTCGGGCACGGGGCACATCTCCTCGCAGACGATACAATCCCGCCGATCAGCCCAGGCAATGCAGCGATCTTGATCAATATAGGCCAGGCCGATGACCTGCTGCCGTTTTTGCTCCAGGCTCAGCGGCGGAATGGCCTCAACCGGGCAAACCTGACCGCAGGCGTTACAGGAGTAATCGCAATAACCCAGGCGGGGGATCAGCAGCGGCGTCCACAGCCCTTCTAACCCGGCCTCGCTCATGGCCGACTGGAGCACGCCGGTGGGGCAGGCCCGCAAACATTCACCGCAGCGAATACATTGGGCCAAAAAATCATGCTCCTGAGCGCCGGGAGGACGGAGCAAGCGGGGGTGCGGCTGTTTGGCCAGGTAGTTGGCCCGGAACAGTCCAACGCCGGCCGCCGCCAGGCCGAGCGCCGCCAGAGCCTGGCGCCGGTTGGGGTCGTAGGGTCGCCGCTGGGCCAGGGAGAGGTGGAGGGGGAAGGTGACGCCGTTACCCGGACAGGCCGCCAGGCACTCCAGGCACATGGTACATTCGCCGGGATCGCTGGCATAGCCGCGCTGGGGGTCGATGGTGCCGGTGGGGCAGGCTCGGGTGCAGGCCAGGCACTGGATGCAGTCGGCTCCAACTTCACGGCGGAATAAGGCTACCTTGCTCAGCCCGCCCAGCAGCGCGCCCAGCGGACAGAGGTAACGGCACCAAAAACGGGCCGCCCAGACATTGAGGAGAATTACGCCCAAAAAGATGGCCGCATACAGCACCGTGTAACGGTAGTAGAGCGGCTCGGCGGGCAGCAGGGTGGGGCGAACCCAACTATCAAAGGCAGCTACGGCCGGGCGCAGCCAGGCGAACCGGTACAAAGTGGCCTCGGTCGCGGTGACCAGTTGATCCAGGGCCGGCCAGACGCTCAGAGTCAGGGTGCGGAATAACAGCGTCAGGGGGTCAAAGATCAGCAGGGTCAGGTTGCCCAGCAGCGCGGCGACGAGGCTGGTCAGCAGGAGGCTGTATTTGATGGCCCGCCATGCCTCGGCCGGGGGACGGTGTTTACCCCGCCAGCGGCGCAGGGAGAACAGGTCTAGCACTGTGCCCAGCGGGCACAACCAGCCGCACCAGGCCCGGCCAACAACAAGGGTGAGGATGACGGTCAGCAGGGCCAGGCTCGAACCGATCAGAAAGGTTCGGTTGGCCAGCCCATGCGCCAGCATCAGCAACGGGTCGAGCCGCATGGGGAGGTTGATCAACCAGGCCGGCCAACCGCCTCGCCGCGCCCCGATGAACAGCGCCAGGAAAGCCAGCAAGGCGGCGTACTGGACAATCCGGCGCAAAATAAGCCAGCGTTGGGGTGACCAGCCGGTCCGGGCCTGGCCTTTAGCCGCCAACAATCAACTCCTCGATCTTGAGGTTAGACAAATCGCTGCGCCCCAGCCCCATCGCCGTTGCCGCCTGAATGTAGGCCAGATCGTCCGGTTTCAGACCAAACAGGCTGGCGGCGTAGCTGTCGGCGGCCACGATGTCGGGGCTGGCAATGACCGTATCGAGCTTTTTGACATCATCGAGATTGCCGCCGGTGGGGCCGTTGGCGGTCAGGATGCGCACAGCATCGATGACGGTCAGCGTGGGCCGGACGCGGCTGGTTAGATCGGCTACCCGCTGGCCCAAATCCCAATGGATCGCCGGCCGGTCCCAGATAACGCCCAGCAGGTTTTTCATACCCAGGGTCAACCGGGCCAGGCTGTGATGCTTGGCTATCGGCACATCAATCAGCACGTCGGCTTGCAGTACATCATCGTAGATGTCGCATTGGCGCAAATCCTGGCCGGCCGGAATGTCGGTCGAGACGAATTTGAATTTCGACATAATTTCCATCTCGCCGCCGGCAGCCAGGACTTGCTCTTGAATCCCGCTGCGACTGTAAGCTTCCTCGGCTGTACCGCCAAAGGGATAATCCAGCACTCGCACCCGGCCGGCGCCAGCGGCCAGGGCCAGCTTGACCAGGGCGGCGACCACCCAGGGATTGGTAGTGGCGGCATACTCATAGGTGTGGTAAGCCACACAGATGTTGGGCTTGATGATAACGTTGGCGCCCGGTTTGACGAAGCGTTCAATCCCGCCCAAGGCGGCCAGCGAACGGCGGACTAACTCTTCCGGCTCGCCCCCCCGGCCAACCACCAGGTCAGGATAACTGCTGCTGGCGACCTGGGGAGGGCTTGCCGTTGGGTTGCTGGCCGCGGGGACGGCGGCAACGGTTGAGTCTGCTGGCCCACGAACCGGCGTTGGTGAGGGGCGGGTGGCTGCAGGCGGCGGCGCGCTTTGCTGACCGCAGCCGCTCAACCACCAGCCGCCGGCCAGAACGCTCACCCCGGCCGCGGTTCGCCGCAGAAATTCCCTACGGGATAGGTCAGTCATCGTTAGGCTCCTTTCGCCTGGCTAAAGACATTAAAAGCCGAGTAGATCCAAATTTATGTAGGACGGCATCCCTACGCCGTCCGCAAAGGCATAGGGATGCCTTTGCTACGGCCAAAAATTGGATCTACTGAGTATAGCCGATAACCAGGTGGAAAATCAGTAACAAATGTCATGATTCGTTTGGACAAAAATCACTCTGTGGAAAACAATGACTTTTGATATTTGGGGTGGTCGACCTCCTCCAGAATAGCCAGCACGTTTCCATCCAACTGATATCTCTCCACGCGTATTGGCCCACCGCGCCGGTCTGCCGGAATCGACTCGTATACGTTCGTCAGCTCAGCCAACCCCACCGCCAAAATTGCGTTTGCTCGGCCCCGCCCGCCTTGCCGGGCATCTTGCCAGGCCATTTTCTCAAGATCCTTGTCGGAATACCGCCGGCTGTTGGCCAGCATTAGCCTGATCAATTCAGGAACCTCTATCCGGGCCTCGAACACGTAGTAAATTCTGACCGTAGGCAAGCCTTCAGCCCGTACGTTGTCGGTTTCGCCTGCCCGGTCTTCTACAACCATGCCCCGTGGTTTCAAATGATACTGGTCCGGAC
>CAYZHI010000099.1:0-10276 GCA_964477335.1 uncultured Caldilineaceae bacterium
GCGTAGATGCTGCCAATGATCAGATAAGCCAGCAAAATCAAGGAGAACAGCACACCGCGTAGTCCAGACATAGTGCCGCGATTATAATCTGGCGCGGAGGAGATGGCAAAAAGGTTTGATCCACGTCACCTTTGGACCTCAATCACCGGAAAATCTGGCTCCGGGGTATGGCCGGCCAGTAAGTTGGCCAGGCGGGATCGGACCCGAACCACGGCCGGAAAATCCGGGTCTGCTGGCGGGCCGACTCATCCAGGGCGGCTAAAGCTGTGCCGGGATGGAAAGGACAGGCTTGCCACATTGTACCACTGTTCACAAGTAGTGATATGGGTACACGGCGGGAACAATAGTTGTAACAGACCAATTTACGTGATATGATGGATCATCCCCTGTTGCAGGCTACCAAATAATGAACATTCGCCAAATCGACCCGATGAACCGGCGGGAGGCTCGCCGTTTTGTAGATTTTCCTGATGAACTTTATCGCCATTGTCCGCAGTGGGTGCCTTACCCGCGTCACGACAAACTGGCCCAGCTCAACCGGCGCAACGCCTTTTTTGCCCACTCTGAGGCCGACTTTTTTGTCGCTGAAGCAGGCAACCAACTGTTAGGGCGTATTTGTGTAATGGAGAATCGTAATTACAACACCTTCCACCAGGCTCGCCACGCCTTTTTCTACCTGTTTGACGTAGTCGACGATGTGACGGTGGCCCGGGCTTTGTTTGAGGCTGCCAGCGACTGGAGTCGCCAGCGGGGCCTGAATGTTCTGGTCGGCCCCAAGGGATTTGTACCGTTTGACGGCATCGGCATGTTGTACTGGGGTTTTGAACATCGACCGGCGATGGGCATTCCGTACAATTTTGCCTATTACAATCAGCTTATGGAACAGTTGGGCTTTGAAAAGGAGATCGATTTTACCTCATTTTATCTCAATTGCCGCGAGTTCCACCTGCCCGAACGGTTCGTCCGGGTTGCGGAGCGAGTTAGGGCGCGGCGTAACTTACGGGTCGGTAGTTTTTCTTCCAAACGGGAGCTGCGCCGCTGGATTCCGGCCCTGGTCGACACCTACAACCGGGCTTTTGTCAACAATTGGGAGTATGTTCCGGTTACCCAGGCCGAGACGGAAGAGCTGGCCAAGCGGATGCTGCAAATTGTTAGACCAGAGCATATCAAACTGGTCTTCGATCAAACGGATCAGATAGTGGGCTTTTTGCTAACTTTTCTGGATATTTCAACCGCGTTGCAACAGACTGGCGGGAAATTATTCCCGTTTGGCTGGATCAAACTGCTGGCCGCGCTGCGCCAGCCGACCTGGATCAATATCAACGGGATGGGCTTCTTGGAGGAGTATCGCGGCCTGGGCGGCAACGCCATCCTCTACACCGAGTTGGAAAAAACGCTCCGTCAAGGTAATTTTGAGCACGCCGACCTGGTTCAAATGGCTGATACGGTAGAATACATGCTCAGCGATATGGTGACAGCCCAGGTGAAACCCTACAAGGTCCACCGGGTTTATCGCCGGGAAATTTAGAATCCAGACGCGCCCATACTCGGTCTGAAATAAAAGAGCCAGCGCCTTCATAACGCTGGCTTTTGCTTTGAATGACAATCTGGCAAGCTCAGCGGGAAATATGCATGGGCATGATCACGTGCAGAAATAGATCATCGCCAATGGGCCGGATAACGCCCGGACTGGAGGCCGCCGTCGTCTCCAGCACCACTTGCGGACTATCGACCACAGCCAAAACATCAATGAGATATTTGGCGTTAAAAGCAATCTCCAGCGGGTCGCCTTCAATCGAGGCATCCATGTCGGCCACGTTATCACCCAATTCGGCGCTGGTGGCAACCAGGGTAATACGGCCATTCATCAATTCGTCGCCGGCCGGCACCACTTCTAACTTAATGATGTTAGATGAATCGCGGGCAAACAGATGAGATACCCGGGTAGCTTTGAGAAAACTGGAGGTTTCAAGCACACTGCGAGTAGCGTAGCCTTTTGGGATAATCTGGTTGTAATCGGGAAATTTACCTTCAATGAGTTGGGAGACCAGGTCAATATTTTGCAGGTGGAACAAAACTTGTTTGCGAGCCTGAGTAATGATAACTTCGACCGGTTCTGCCTGGTCGGCCGAGATGCGGGCCAATTCCATCAAAGCCCGCGCCGGAATGATCACCTCAGCCGGTTCACCCACGTACTGGTTTGCCGCTAGCGATGCATTCTTGACCGATAGGCGAAAACCATCGGCCGCGGCCATTGTGAGCTTGTCCTCATTAAACTGGACTAATACACCGGTCAGAATCGGGCGGCTTTCATCGGTGGCGGCGGCAAAAACAACCTGATCGATCATCTTGCGCAGGGACTCGGGGTTTAGTCTAATCGGCGTTTCACTGTCGGTAGCGGTGGGCACCAGGGGAAATTCCTGGGCATCAATACCCTTGATGTTCGACTCAAATCTGGCGCATTTGAGATTGAGGGTCTGCGTGGCCTCATCCAGGTCCATATCGATCCTTTCCGGCGGCAAGGAGTTGACGAATTCGGCCAACAGGCGCGCCGGTACAGTAATGGCGCCTTCTTGTTCAATTTTAGCGCCAACCCAACAGTTGATCCCGATTTCCAGGTTGGTAGCCGCCAATTTAAGTTGACCGTTATCTGTGGCCAACAGCACATTTGACAGCACCGGCAGCGTGCTACGGCTGGCGACGGCGCGTCCAACAATACTTAGCCCTTTGGCCAGATTCTCTTGCAGACAGGAGACTTTCATAGTAGCCGAACTCCCTTGGTTGGCAAGATTTTTATTTAGGCGGGGTGGAAGACTCCACAATTAGTGGTAACTTAAATCCAAGTATACTATATTTTGTAGCAGAGGACAAGAGGGGACTTGTTTTGTGGGGCGTCACGCTAACAACCCCAATAAAAAAGGTGAAGGGCTAAAGTGAAATTCACATTAACCCTTCACCTTGATTTCGGGCGAAACAGATTGGTCTGTTCCGGTTAGATCAAACAAGCGCTGGCCGGCCTAGAGCTGCCGGCGGTTTACCAGTAACCCGGCCACGGCCCCTGCACCCAAGATCACTAACACCAACCCACCAAAGATCAAGGTTCCCCGCGAGAAGTTTTGCGGCACAATGGTGCCGGTATCGGGTATTGCGGCCTGCGGAGTAGACTGTACGGTTACAGTGGGCACCGGCGTGATGATAACAACCGGCCCAGGCGGTGGTCCAACCAGGGAAACCTCATCAACATCAAAATTGACCTCGGCCCCGGTAGAAAACTTTTTGAGTCCCCGAATGAAAAGGGTTATCCGGCTGCTCTCTCCCGTCTCGACCGTACCGGTGACCACTTCATAGAACAAAGGCACGTCGTCCGGATATTCGCCAGTAGAACCTAGCCGGAACTGCTCTTCCAGAGGAATGAACACCCACTCCTCGACGTTATCATAGTTGCCTTCACCGGTGTAATCGATACCCCAATGCATCTCAAACTCGCCCCGATTCCGGTCGCCCGGTTGCACCTGAGAGCGCATTATGGCAAAGAATTCCAGGTCGTAGATCGAGTCGGGGCGAACATCAACCGTCTGGTAAATGGCGATTACCCGGCTCTGGACATTGGGTTCCACCAAAAAGATCTCCATCAATTGGGCTCGCTCACCATCATAGACGGCTTCAGGCCAGGTTTCTTCATACCAGCCAAACTGAGCCTGTCCATTTGAGTATGGCTCCCAAAAAGGAGCAACACCTTCGCGGTCCTCCCAGGGCAGCTCAAAACCGCCATTGGTGATAACATTAACTCGTTCTTGCCCCAGGGGCAGCAACTTGGCCGGGTTCTGCTGCTCTATCCCGGCAATCGTGAAGCCCGAGATAACAAAAGCAGCTAAAACAAACAGGGCTAAGAATAGCGTTACCATAATTCTGCGGGTTTTGAAGGTTGAGTTCACCATTGGAAGTTCTCCTTCCTAATATTACAACACAACATAATATAATAACTCGTTCTATAATAACATAACTATAATTATTTTGCAATACACAAGTGAAAATTTTGAGATTATGGTAACTAAACTACCATAAGATCAAGGGAACTAAATTGAGCGAAGAGGATAATTACTCTATCTCAAAGCGGAGTCTTAAAATCATAGATGCCATTTTGATATGACCAGCGGCGTTGGCAGTGGAGACAGGTCAACACGGCGTCCGAGGCGTCGGTGTGAAGATTCGGATAGGACAGGAGAGACGAACCACAGACAGGGCAACGAAAAAAGCCACTTGGCGACTGGGTCAGGGCCTTTTGGGCCTGGATTTGCACAAACAGGCTGGGGGTCAGTTGCCACCAGTTACCAGTAGGTTGGGCCCAGCTATCCAGCTTAACCAGCCAGGCAGTCGGCACGGTGCGTTTGAGCAGGTCGAGCCGGTAATGAGAAACGGTGCGGGTGTTTTGCACGGTGAAACCGGCCGCAGCCAGTTGCTGGCGCATCCAGACCGGGTGAAAGTTGAAGTTCATCTCTACAAACTCAATTGGCTTGTGGTCACTAGGATTCCAATCTTGCCGGCGCAGCAACCAGCGCAACAACGATTTCAAATGGAACTTGCTGGCGTGTTCGATCACGGCAGTTCCGCCGGGTTTCACAATGCGATGAAGCTCAGCCAGAGCTGCCGGCACATCGACCAGGTGATGCATTACCCGGACCATGGTCAGAGTATCAAATAAGTTATCCACAAAGGGCAGCCGGTAGACATCTGCCACCACCAGGGTAAAGCGGTCTGTTTCACCCAGGTATTGCTGAGCTTCTTCAAGTTGAGTACGGGCATAGTCAACCAGGACCACCTGCCGGTAGCCCTGGTAGAGGTCGGCCAGGCGGCCAAAACCGGCCCCCACCTCGATCAGACGTTCACCTTGCGGTGGCAGCAATTTCTGAAGAGCTACCCGTTCAACCTGGTCCTCATAAGCTCGATTTTGATCTTCCCAGAAGTCAGTCCGGTAGCGGCTACCTTCGTAATCACAAATGCGTGACAAGGAAAACTCCTAATTTCACAACCGGATCAAGGCCGACAAAATGTTTCACGTGAAACAATATCCCCCTTAATACGCATTCTCATCATAGAAGATATTTAGGATTGTGCGCATCAGAATCCTGAAATCCAAAGCCAACGACCAATTTTCTATATACCACAGATCATATTTGGTCCGCTCGATGATCGAGGTATCACCCCGCAGGCCATTGATCTGCGCCCAGCCGGTCATTCCGGCCTTTTCTCGATGACGGTCCATATAGCGAGGAATGCTCTGCCTGAACTGTTCCACAAAAACCGGTCGCTCCGGGCGGGGACCTACCAAACTCATATCCCCAATAAACACGTTCATCAATTGGGGCAATTCATCAATCGAAAAACGACGAATGATTGCCCCCAGTCGGGTGCGCCGGGAGTCGTTAGTTGTGGCCCAAACCGGACCGGTTTGTTCTTCGGCGTCAGTCCGCATCGACCGAAACTTGAACATCATAAAACGCTTTCCGTCTAACCCCATGCGCTCCTGGGTATAAAAGACCGGTCCAGCCGATTCAAGTTTGATCAAAACGGCCAACAACATCATGATCGGCGACAGGAAAACCAGGCCGATTGCACTCCCGGCGATGTCAACCGCACGCTTTACCGTTAGTCGCCAACCTTGCAAGGCAGTGTCACGCACTGTTAGCAGCGGCAGCCCGCCTAAGTCTCCAATTGAAACCTCACTGGCCATAATCTGGAAAACATTAGGGAAGACCTTAATCGTCACTTTTGAACGATCACACTTGCTGACAACTTTCAGGATTTCCTGATGGGTTGCCTCAGGCATTACCACAATCACTTCGTTGATTTTTTCGGTCACCGTCAATTCAGGAATATCATCGACCCGTCCCAGAACCGGAACACCCAAAACCACCTCAGTCTGAATGTCATCATCCACAAAACCGGCCACTCGATAGCCCAATCCTGGTGTACGCTTAATCTTTTGCATAACCATCCGCCCCACTTCGCCGGCGCCCACAATCAAAATGCGATGTTCACCCCAGTCACGGGCCTGCAAAGCCAATTGAACCCGGGATTGAACAAAACGGCCTAACGTGGTCAACAAGATGGTCAAAATCCACACATAAACCATCATCAAACGGGGATAGTCGAGCTGATTCTTGAAAAAGAAGGAGATGAAGGCTATAGAGACAATAGTCCCGATAGAGGCTGCCGCAAAGATGGAGTAAAATTGGTCAACCAGTGAGAGCGATCGCTGGCGATGGTAGAGCCGGTAGAAAAAGAAAACAATCAGGATTGTGACCACATGGACGACTAACATCCCCCAATATGCTGAAAAGGGCTGGATATTCTCATAATCGGACCGCAGCCGGAGTTGATAACCACCCCAAAAGGCGAATCCAGACATCAGCGCATCGCTAAATACCAGGGATAACGTAAACAATAAAGGTGCTTTTTGCTTCATTGCTACACCTCTACAGATCGATTACCGCCCAGGGTCATCTTTATTTTGGACGAGTTTTGCCAGTGGAGTTTTAGCTGGTACAACCGCCAGGGGATATTCACACCCAATACCACCAACCAGTGCAGCCAGAACGGGGTCTTGGCGGCATAATACTTGCGATAAAAGACATCCATCGCCCGATAAAACTCTACCCGGGCCTTCAGACTGCGGCGGCTGGCAGCTCGCTTGACATGTGTAACGGTTACCGCCGGGTTGTAAAAAATCTTCCAGCCATTAGCCTTGAGTTGATAGGCCCAATCCAGATCTTCCCCATACATGAAATAAGTTTCATCCAGCAGTCCAACCTGGGCAATGGCCTCGCGACGAACGATCATAAACGCGCCCACCACCGAATCGACCTCAATCAACTCGTCCGGATTGGCGTAGGTGAGATTGTAACGGCCAAAGCGAGGGCTACGAGGAAACAACTTTGACAGCCCAACCATGCGATAGAAACTGACTTCCGGGGTGGGAAAGGCCCGCCGGCAGGCTAAATCCAGACAACCGTCCAGCAGCACCAGCTTGGGTCCCGCTGCGCCGGCCTCAGGGTGTTCATCCATAAAGGCAATCATTTCGATGAGAGCAGTGGGGGGTAAAACCGTATCCGGGTTGAGCAACAGGGCATAGCGCGGCGCCCGGTCCCCGGGTTGGCCATCAGCCGCAAAGCCTACCCGGCGCAGGCCCAAGTTATTCCCAAAAGCAAAACCACCGTTGACTGGGCTACTGACCAGGTCGACCTGAGGAAACTCCGTCGAAACCATAGCGACGCTGCCATCAGACGAAGCATTGTCAACTACCACCACCAAATAGCTGAAATCTCCCTGACTCAGATAGATCGAGGTCAGGCAGTCTCGCAACAAATCGCATGTATTATAATTGACTATGATAATCGCTAAATCTGGCATCGCCGCTGATTTTGGATGGTTGACCTACATCTCCCGCTTCATCCAAATTAAGGTCTGTTCCTCGTGAAAGCCAAATTCTTTGAAAGCGGCAATGGCTTCAGGATGATCGGCCGGGTGTTTAACTGTCACACCCCGATGACGCCATGGATACAGATAATGAAGCGCCCGGCTGAGAAGCGGTTTTTCCAACTGGCCTCGCCAATCCGGATGAACAATCAGTTCAAGTCGATGATTATGACCAAAGACCCCACCCAGCACATTAATCAGCCCCACCAGGTGTTGGCTTTCTTCGACAACCCAGTACGCCGCGGGCGCTCCCCCAACCAATCGGTGAAACAGGTTAGTTACCTGTTCATTTAACCCCAGCTCAAAACGGCTGCGACGCAACGGCCATTCCCCCTGAACGCTCTCCGGCGTGGCTGCCCTGGCCAGATTATAAGCCAACCTGGCATCAAGGGCGCTGAAATGGCGGGGACGAAGTTTAAGTTCGCTGGGAAGTGGTAATTCTTGGACCACCGGCACCTGGTTGAGCTGCAAATACGTGGTACCGGCCAGCTCTTTGAATTTCAAACTAATGTATAGATAGCGGGCCCATTGATTATCGGCGCGAACTTGGAGAGAGACTGATTTGCCGTTATATTCGTTGACCAGTTCCAAAGCTGCATACATCAACCCCCTGGCGATGCCTCGCCGTCGATAATCCCGGGCTACGGCCACATTGCTGATTAGCCAGCGCCGTGAGCCGGGTGAGGATTGATTAACCGTGATATTACCGACAATTTTGTGCTCTTCTTCCCACACAAAACCCGACAGAAAATCGGTATGGTCAGGGTTAAAAGTAACCATCCACCACACCACCGGCGTCAAACGGCTCAACCAACGCAGCTCACGCAGCGCATTCTGGCCGGAGCGATCCAGATCATAGGCAAAGGCCTCCTCAATTAAATCGGCCACCCCTTTCAAATCCTTTGTTGGATCCATCGGACGCAAACCAAAGTATTCTTTTCTGGTATGCGCTAATACGGCCATACTTTATCCATCAATGGGCAACTTAATAGACCATTTGTTCTATTAGATCGCAGTTCAACGGTCTTGAGTTGAGAATGACCCTCATTATAACATTGACCTGTTTCCGTGTCACATGGCTTATTCGTTTTTCTGACCCGGCCGGCTCTCCACCTTATCAAGTATTGCAGCCGACTCCAGTCACATTATCAAAAGAATGTTGCAACCTGACGGCAATTCTGCTAGACTCAGCCGGCTGACATAACGAGCGCAACCGGCTTCTATACCGCCACAACGGCGTTATTTGGGCAGGCTCCGGTTCAAAAGAGTGACCTGACTGAGACAAAATCACCGAGCTGGCAGCGAGATGATCCTCAAATTTTGGCTATTGCTCACGCTGGCTGGCCTCACTTTGGTTGGCTGTGTGAATCAGGTATTGATCGAGACCAAGCCGGAATCGGTTCGCTTTTTTGCCGAAACCGGTCACACCGTGCGCGGCGATTTCTGGCATTTTTTTGAAAAATATGGCGGCGTCGAAAGTTTGGGCTATCCCCTCACCGAGCAGATTAACGTCGATGGCTGGACGGTTCAATATTTTGAAAAAGGCCGATTGGAGTACCACCCGGAAAATGAACCGGCCTACCGGATTACGGTGGGCTGGCTAGGCGATTTGCTCCAGCGCCGTCGTCCGCCGCTGCCGCCAGGTGAACTTCCGCCGGCCACAGCCTCCCAGCGTAAATATTTTCCAGAAACCGGCCATACCATAAGCGGTGATTTTCTGGCCTATTTCGAGGCGCATGGCGGCAAGGTTCGCTTTGGCTGGCCCATTAGCGAGCCCTTCTTGTTAGCCGGACGTTTGACCCAAGATTTTCAAAGCGCCCGTTTCTTCTGGACACCTGCCCATGAACCACCGGTTACGCTGGAAGAGATTGGGCGAGTTCACTTTGAAGTCATGAGATTGGATGAGGAATTCTTGAAACCGGTGAAGGAAACGAATGACGAAGAGTCCAGGGATAGCCACGTAGCAAAGTAGGGGATCGGGTTGACCCAATCTTGTCTAATTACAACTCTGCTACTCGGCTACCCGACCAGCTACTGCTCTGCTTGATTGCTTTCGGCCAGACCCGCCTGATTGGCTGTGGGGCTTTCCGGCTCCGCCAGCGGCTCATCCTCATCATCTTCCCAGCCGATGATCCAGACACAGGCGCCGGCCAACAGAATCGTGGTAACAATCAGCGCAGCCCATTGCGTGGAAGTAAAGCCCACGTCCCAGGCAGACCAGACCAAAATAATCACCATACCTATGGCCAGCACAATCCACGAGGTTAACTGCGGGTGAGCGCCGGCAAATTTTTTGATTGCTTGCATAAAATTTTCTCCTACCCTGGGATGCACCCCGATTACTAAGGCTGAGTGAGACTTCAAGCGGTAACCCGCGATCCCCAATCAGTCCGATAATTCAAAACTAACCCCTACATTGGCACCATAATACGCTGCTCACGGAGTTTTTTATAGAGTAACACACTGTTCTCGGGCTGCCACTCCAGGGCGGCATCTTTCCACATATATCCCAATTCTTTGGCCTGGGCCTGCTGATATTCCTGACTTTCAAAGAATTCAACCGCTTTAGCGCCAGCATGGTTCAACACAAAGGCCAACGAAACTTCGCACGATAGGCTGCTGACCTCCTCGTGGATGCGGTCGAGCATCTTCTTACCAACCGTAGGCCACAGGGCGTCATTGAATACATAGAAATCTTGCAGACCGGCAATGAGATTCTCGGTCAACCAACCGGCAGTCCCAATTACGTGGCCGTTATACAATGCCACCAGATAGGCTCTGGAGAAGAGCGCTTCCATCA
>CAYZHI010000100.1:0-10252 GCA_964477335.1 uncultured Caldilineaceae bacterium
CACCTGCACTTGCGCACAGGTGCAAGTGTCCCCCAATCCCCGCAAAAACTTTTCTAGAGGACTATCCCACCCATACCATCCTGTTCAGCATCTGAGGATGCCTCATTCCTCAAAAATTGGAGCTACTGATACTGACTAAGATAACTGTTTAGAATTTAATAGCCAGCAGGGCGGCTCTGATTTCTTCGGGTGAGATCGGCTGGCCGTTGGCCTTGTTCAACGGCACCACCGGGGTGTTTCCGGCCACCCGCTCCACCTCGCCGATAAGCTGGCCCATATTCAATTCTGGGACCAATATAGCTTTCACTTGCCGGGCCAGCTCGGCGACCTGCTGCCGGGGAAAAGGCCAAATGGTAATCGGGCGGAAAAGCCCGGCCTTCAGGCCGCCCTGGCGAACCTGGGCGATAGCGACCTGGGCCGAGCGGGCCACGGAACCGTAAGCCAGCACCATCACCTCGGCGTCGGCCAATTCTCTCGTCTCGTTTTTGAGAATGTGCGGCAGGTTGGCCGTAATCTTGGCTTCCAGCCGCTCTATCAACGCCTGGGAAATCTGGGGGTTCTCGGTGGGAAAGCCGGTCAGGTCGTGAGTGAGGCCGGTGACATGATAGCGATAGCCGCTGAAAAAATCGGCCATCGGCGGGACATGGCCATTCTGGGCGGCATAGGGCAAATATTCCGCCGGCGAGACGGTCGGTCTGGCTCGGTTGACAACTTCTACTTCCCCGGCTGCGGGCAGCGTGACCCGCTCGCTCATATGGCCCAACAGTTCGTCGAGCAGCAGCACCACCGGGGTGCGGAACTGCTCGGACAAGTTGAAGGCCCGGATTGTTTCATAATAGGTTTCCGTCAGGGTCGAGGGGGCCAGGGCAATGACCGCGTGGTCGCCATGCGTCCCCCAGCGGGCCTGCATCACGTCGCCCTGGGAGGGGAGCGTCGGCAGGCCGGTGCTTGGCCCGCCGCGCATCACATTGACGATCACGCAGGGCACTTCGGCCATGCAGGCAAAGCCGATATTTTCCTGTTTGAGCGAAAAGCCGGGGCCGGAGGTGGCAGTCATGGCTTTGAGGCCGGCCAGCGACGCGCCAATCACCGCGCCCATACTGGCAATCTCATCTTCCATCTGGATGAACACCCCGCCGACCCGCGGCATCAGGCGCGACATCTCGGCGGCAATTTCCGAAGAAGGGGTGATGGGGTAACCGGCATAGAAGCGGCAACCGGCGTCCACGGCTGCTTCGGCCACCACGGTGTTACCGGATACGGAAATGACGCGGCTGCTGACATCTTTGCTCATAGCGGCAAGCTCAACCCCGGCCATTGCGTGGTCCACTTGCCGCGGGAATGGCCTGGCCGGCCCGTTCGAGCAGCTTGTGCCAGCGGCGGTCTACTTCGGCCTGGATTTGGTCGATCAATCCTTCGTTCTCCGCCGTAAAGAGATGTTTGAACCGGCCCTGGAGCTTCAAATATTCGACCACCGGCTTCTTTTCTAAAGGCAGGTAGGTGAGCGAAAACTCCCCTTCGGCAATTTCATACAGGGGCCAAATACAGGTATCGGCGGCCAGGCGAGCCAAAACGAAGGTCTGGCTCGAGTCGCTGGCCCAGCCCAACGGGCAGGGACTGAGCACATTGAGAAAAGCCGGCCCCCGGGTTTGGAAGGCGCGTTTGGCCTTAGACATCAAATCCATATAGTAGCCGGGCGTAGATTGGGCGATATACGGAATGCCGTGGGCCTCGGCAATGGCGGTCATATCCTTGTGCGGTTCGGTCTTGCCGCCGGTCATCAGGCTGCCGGCCGGACTGGTGGTAGTGTTCGCTCCGAGCGGGGTAGCCCCGGAACGCTGCACGCCGGTATTCATATAGGCGCCGTTGTCATAACAAACGTAGACCAGATCGTGGCCCCGTTCCAGGGCGCCGGACAGGCTTTGCAGGCCGATATCATAGGTGCCGCCATCGCCGCCAAAGGCCACAAACTTGATGTCCCGGTCGGGGATTTCGCCCCGCTTGCGCAAGGCCCGGTAGGCTGTTTCAATACCGCTTAAAGTGGCGGCGGCGTTGGCAAAGGCGTTGTGAATCCAGGAAACGTTCCAGGCAGTGGTGGGATAAATGCCGGTAGTCACTTCCAGGCAACCGGTGGCATTGGCCACCACGACCGGCTGGTCGGTCGCCATGATCACCTGGCGCACAATGGAACTAATGGCGCAGCCGGCGCACATATTATGGCCGGGGGCCAAGGGTTCGCGGTGATTAGCGGCAGCGATCATTTGTTCGTTTGGCATGCACTCATTCCTCTTTCAACTACCGGCAACCGGTAGCTGCACCGGCGGCAGGCTGATACTGGCGGCGGATGGTTCCCCCCGCAGGCCGACCATGCGGATAGAGGGGATGGTACTATCGCCCCCGGCCAGCGCTGCCAACTCGGTGAATATTTCCCTGACATCTTGATTGCGCAGCACTCGCCCGCCCAGGCCGTAGATGCGGTTGATGATCGCCGGAGCTTCGCCCCGATAATCGTACAGGGCCGAGCGAATCTCCTGAAACATCGGCGCGCCGACTGCGCCCGGGGCAAAAGAACGGTCCATCACGGCGACGGCCTGCAAGCCAAGCAGATGGCGGACCACCTGTTCGTGGGGGAAGGGGCGAAAGGCCCGCAACCGCAGCAGGCCGGCCTTGTGCCCGGCGGCGCGCAGCTCGTCGACCACATCTTTAACCCGGCCCACCTCTGAGCCAAGTATGACCACGGCGATGGTTGCGTCGGCCATGCGGTAGGCATCGACCAGGCCATAGGCCCGGCCAAAGCGCTGGCCAAATTCGACGCCCACAGCCTCGATAACCGAGAGGGCCTGGTCCATGCCGGCTTGCTGGCGCATCTTGTGTTCCATATAGTGATCGGGCGAGTCGCTCAAACCGTGGCTGACCGGGTGGTCGGGATCGAGCAGCGAATACTCAAACCGGTACGGCCCCACAAAATCTTTCACCGCCTGGTCGTCTTCCAGCCTGATATTTTCACTGGTATGGGTGAGCAGAAAGCCATCCAGGCAGACCATCACCGGCAGGCGCACCCGGCTGTCTTCGCCAATCTTGAATGCCTGGATGACGTTGTCGTAAGCTTCCTGGACGTTTTCACTATAGAGCTGAATCCAACTGGCGTCACGCGCGCCCATCGCTTCGCCGTGGTCGGCAAAGCCGTTGATGGGGGTGCTCAAAGCCCGGTTGCCCACGGCCAGCACAATCGGCAGTTGGGAACCGGAGGCCACGTACAGCACTTCCCACATATAGGCCAGGCCGTTGGCGGCGGTGGCGCTGGCGACCCGCGCCCCGGCTGCCGCCGCGCCAATGGCGGCGCTCATGGCGCTATGCTCGCTCTCCACGGCGATCAGCTCGCACTGCATCTCGCCGTTGGCAATAAAAGCAGCGACCGCCTCCATGACCTTGGTTGAAGGTGTAATGGGATAACCGGGATAGACGTGGGGGTCTACCTGGCGCAACGCGTGGGCGACGGCGTAATTTCCGCTTAACAAAATTTCCTGGCTCATGGCATCTTCTTCCTAAGCTTAGCCCCCAAAGCGACTTTCCTCAACCACAATAATGGCTTTGACCAGCGGTGGACATTCATTGGCGCAGATGCCGCAACCCTTGCAATGATCGTAATCTATCCCGGTGACTTTGCCGTTGACCAGGATAAAGCACATATCCGGACAGGCGATCCAGCAGTGCAAACATTGCACGCACAGGTTTAGATCGAGCAGCGGGCGCTTGCCGCCGCCGCGCCAAAAGCCGGTGTTTTTGCTGGCGGTGCTGCCGGCGTCGGCCGAAATCCCCCCCGGCGGCAGCTCGTTCCACTTGGGCAAACCGTTTTGGCTAGTCAAAGGTCACTTCCTCATAAGCTCGCCGCACGGCCTTGAGGTTGCCCTCAACGACCCTGGACGAAAACTTTTGGCTAAACGTTTCTTCCACTTCAGCTAACAAAGAATCAAGCCGCACCAGGCCGGTCGCCCGGGCGCCGGCGCCCAGCATTGGCGTGTTGGGCTTTTGAAGGCCAAAACATTCTACAGCAATACGGGTGGCGTCAACACAGGCCAACCGTTGCCCACTCAGCCTCAAACGCCGGCGTACTTCACCCACGGTTTGGGTGGTGTTGACCAGAATGATGCCGGTTGGGGCCACATTGGCGTCAACCGGGACTGCGCCTAGCAGCGAGGGATCGACCACGATGACCACGTGGGCCTCTTCAATCACGCCATGAATGCGGATGGGATAGGGGCTGATTCGATTGAAAGCACGTAAGGGGGCGCCCATGCGCTCCGGACCGAATTCCGGAAAGGCCTGGACATGCCGGCCTTCCCGGAGCGCCGCTGAGGCCAGTGTTTCAGCCGCGGTTACCGCTCCCTGCCCGGCCCGGGAGTGCCAGCGTATTTCCACCATCCCGGTTAGCTCAGCGGCCTCTGCCAGCTTTTGTGCTTCTACAACTGGGTCCATGGCTACCTGCCCTCGCGCACGGTAATGCAAAAATCGGGACATACATCCTCGCACTGGCGGCAGGCCGTGCAGAGACCGGGGTTATAAACCACGGCGACGACGCCTTCAAGACGATGTACATCAGGCACCGCTTTCAAGACTGATTGCGGACAGGCGTGGATGCACAGTTCACAGCCGGTACAAAGCGCGGCATCAATAACCACCGGAGTCCGGATTTGAATGTTTCTATACGGCTCCACAGTTCTGCCGTTTGGCGCAGTCGTTGGCAAGGTTTTCAACACGACTCCTTATCAGAAAATGCAATTTTATCACGATATGGTAACAGGGCAAATTGAGAAGCAGGGCAATTAATTTAAGAAAATCGAAACCCGATTTTGCTTCAGAATATTCCACAAAACGGGATAACGTGAACGTTCACATTATCCCGTTTTCCGAATAAAATGTGGTCCAATCGCCCTGATTTGAGGAAGAATTCATTCCCGATTTTAGGCCAGGGTCAGGGTTCAAGCGCCAATATGCCGGAAGCGACCTGACCCTGGTCGTTTCAGCGAGCATATAACTCTACACCGCCAACCACATTGACTCCGCCCGCTTTCAATCGCTCGACCGCCTTATCGGGGTCATCAAAACGGAAGATCATCACCGCTTTGTCGCCCCGGCTCGAGGTAAAGGCATACATATATTCAATGTTCAACCCAGCGGCCTCAACATGGGCCAGGAGTTCGGCCAGGCCGCCCGGCCGGTCGGCCACTTCCAGGGCCAACACTTCGGTGGTTTGGGCTACGTAACCACCTTCATCCAACACCGCTTTGGCCCGCTCCCAATCGCTGACGAGCAGCCGCAAAATGCCGAACTGTTTGGTATCGGCCAACGATAACGTCAGGATGTTGACATTGGCCCTGGCCAGCAGGTCAATCGCGCCCTTTAATTGGCCGGGTTTGTTTTCCAAAAAAATGGAAAGTTGTTGTAACTTCATCGAGAGCCTCCCTCTTAAAGGTTACAGTTGCCGCTGGTCAATGACTCGTTTGGCTTTACCTTCGCTCCGCTGGATACTGTGAGGTTCCACCAGGCGAACATTCACCCGCAGGCCCAGGGTTTGTTCAACGGCGTGGGATATCTTTTCCTGCAAACTTTCCAAAGCTCCCACGGTATCGCCAAAGAATGCCGGGGTCACCTCTACCTGCACCTCCATCTGATCCAGGCCGCGTTCACGGGTCAAGACAATCTGATAGTGGGGCAATGTGCCTTCCACTTGCAACAAGGCGCTTTCCACTTGCGAGGGGAAGACGTTGATGCCGCGAATGATAAACATATCGTCACTGCGGCGACTCACTCGGAAGAAGCGGCACAGGGTCCGGCCGCAGCTACACTGCTCGCGGGTAAGGCTGGTAATATCACGAGTCCGGTAGCGGATAATGGGCATGGCCTTTTTGCTCAAGGTGGTCAAGACCAGTTCACCCTCCTGGCCGTCAGGCAGCACCGCGCCGGTCTGTGGATCGACAATTTCCGGGTAAAAGTGATCCTCGAAAATGTGCAAGCCTTGATGCTGGCAGCACTCGATGGCCACACCCGGCCCAATAATCTCCGACAGGCCGTAGATGTCGAAGGCGGTAATGTTGCTATTCTCCTGGACATAGGCGCGCATTGACTCAGACCAGGGTTCAGCCCCAAAAACGCCCACTCGCAGCGGCAACGCTTTCATATCCACCCCCAGGTCCCCGGCCCGCTCGATCAGGTGCACAAAGTAGCTGGGGGTGCAGCAGATGGCCGTGACTCCAAAATCTCTCATAATCATGATCTGCCGGTCGGTGTTGCCGCCGGAAATGGGAATGACCGTTGCGCCCAGCGCCTCGGCGCCGTAGTGCGCGCCCAGGCCGCCGGTAAACAGGCCATAGCCGTAGGCATTCTGGACGATATCGCCCCGGTGCAGGCCGCAGGCGGCAAAGGTGCGCACCATCACACTGGTCCACACGTCAAGGTCTTCGGCTGTATAAGCGACTACGATCGGTTTACCGGTGGTGCCGGAAGAAGCATGCAGGCGGACGATCTCATCCATGGGACTGGCGAACATGCCAAAGGGGTAAGTATCGCGCAGATCGTTTTTGACGGTAAAAGGTAAGCGAGGGATATCTTCCAGCGATTGCACGTCTTTGGGCTGGAGGCCGCACTCAGCCATGCGCTGGCGGAAGAGCGGCACGTGCTCATAGGCCCGCCGGACCACGGCCTTAAGTCGTTGTAACTGTACCTGCCGCAACTGGGATAACGGCAAGTAGTCCGGCGAGGTGGCCGGATGAAATTGACCGGCAACGTCGTTCCACAGTTCTACTTGCATAATTCCTCTCCTCCTGAAGAGAATGGTTTTTTTGTGTGAAAGATAATACTACTGAACCGCTAAATCACCAACTCTGACTTTGTGATAGTCTCCCTTTTAAGTGTTGATAGCACGAGGAAGGGGCAAAGTTGTCAATAGTTCTTTAACAGTCTAAATATCTGTAGTTTCGCCAAAATATGGTGGAAGCACATTAAAAACCCATCAGCTACGATCATACGGGGGTGGAGGGCGCCGGTCAATCCGGTTGGCGATGAAGACGTCATAGTTACTTTTAATTTCTAATTTCTCCCCTCGCGGCTGCCGGTTGGTCGATCAGGCCGGGCTTGAGCCGGTAATGGTACACATCGACCCGCATAAAGTGAGCTTCATCAACCAAGTCGGCATGTTGGTTGAGCCAGGCTCGGGTTAAACCGCGGTTGTCCCACATAGCCTCTTCTGAGACCACCAGCCACAGATCGGTTAGCCCGGCAGTTAGCGCCGCCATTTCGGCCTGAACAGCCGCCTCATTTTTACCATCGTTGGTCCAAAGTCCTTCCAGCAGGGTGTAGGTATCCGGGTAGTAATAGTTCAGGGTATATTGCAGGTAGGGCATCTGGATCATAATCGTATCGGGTAGCTGCGGCTGGCTGAGCAGGTAGTGAGCCACAGCGCGGAAGTCGGCTTTGATGGGCTGGCGTTGCTGCTGCCAGATACCGAGCAGGTTGAGCATCAGGATTAAGCCCAAACTCAACGCGGCCAGACCCCGCCAATAGCGGCGAATCGCGTTAAGCCCAACAGCGATGAGTAGATAAAAGGGCGGGGCAATATAAATGAGATAGCGATCCTCAAATACGGCTACCCGGCGGGAGATAAGGTTAACGGTGAGGGCCGGTAACAGCACCCACAACGCCAGCAGATACCGGCTGCGGCGGGGTGGTGACTTTGGACCGGTTGGGGCCGGGAGCGCCACTAGGCCGGCTAAAAACAGGAAAATATACAGCACCAGCGGGGTCCACCGGCCAAACCGGATCAAACCGCGGCTGTAGAGTTGCAGCAGCAGGTGGAACTGCTCCGCCAACGGGTAAAAAGGATGGCCGCTGTGAAAATTGGCCAACAGCAGGGGCAGCTGCCATATCGCCAGGGGCAGATAGGGCAGGGTCAGGCAGGTCAGGCTGATCACCCAGCCGCGCCACTGCCGGCGGACGCGGTCATGGTAGAGCCAGGCCACGGCCACATACACCAGCAGCATCAGGGGCGCCAAAACATGGATGTAAAACGAAAGGGTAGTAGCCACGATAAAAACCAGCCACCATCTAATGCCGGCTCCACTTAAGGCCCTGAGGTAGGCGATAAAAGCCAGGGTCACCAAGATGAGCAGTAGCGTATACATTTTGGCTTCCTGACCGTACCAGATCAGGTAGGGCGATGTGGCCAGTAATAGACTGGCTAAAAAGCCAGTCCAGCGGTTGAAGCCAAGTTGGCGCGCTAAAAGATATCCCAGCGGTACGGCCAGAGCGCCCCACAACGCGGCGGGGTAACGCAGGGCAAACTCTGAGTCGCCGGTTAGAAATCGCCACGGGCGGAGCAATAAAAAGAAAAGCGGGCCGTTATGGCCGGTGCGGAATAACCCGGCCAATAATTCAGATAACGGCCAACCAGAGAAGCGGATAGCGTCGACTTCGTCGCGCCACAGGCTTTGGTTGGCCAGGGTGGCCGTGCGCAATAAAAAAGCGACCCAGGTCAGTCCGATCATGAAGAGCCAGCGGGTCGCTTGAGGAGATTTTGAGAAAGGGGTGATATGGTTTCCGATCAAAGTTCAAACTGGTTTTTCGCTGATAACACTCGATTAAAACCCTTCATCTCGACCAAGTTTGCTGCGGCCGCGGATGTATAGCACCAGCATAAAGATAGGGACGAGCAGAAATAGCAAGACGCCGCAACACAACCAGATATAAGCGCCGGAGACGACGACGGTGTCGATGAATTCGGCCTGGTCAAGAATGAAGTTAGGAGACTCATCGGCGGCAACGGCCTGCTCTTGCTCCTGTCCGGTTCGTTCCCGTTCCCGGCGAGATTGGCCGGCGGTTGGCGCCGGCTCTGCCGGCTCCGCCTCCGTTAGCGGGGGCGACTCTAGTTCCTGGGTAGCGGGAGCCGGGGCAGAACTATCCAGCGACGGTTGCGATTCGACCGGTTGTTGAGGCTGTGGTTGGTCAGGCGGCTGCTCGGCGGGCGGCTGTTGTTCCGCGGGAGGCGGCTGTTCGGCGGCAGGTGGTTGCGGTTCAGCAGGGGGCTGCGCCTCGACCGGTGGTTGGTTGACTTCGGGTGAAGTTACCGGCGAAGCCGGTGATTGAAACAAGCTGTTGGCTGTAACCCTAGAATTGGCCAGCCAGAGCGAGATAAAAATTGACCCAAGCAGCAAAGCCACCAGGCGAACCGTCTCGAGGTTAAACAACTGGTGACTAGGCTGAAGATAGGGCCTGACCTTTCGTTTCGGTGAAGCCTGTCGACCCATACAATTAAGAATCTCCTTCCCTGTCCGAATCGGGGCTGCTCCACTCGACCCCGGAAGATTCTAACCTGTTCCCACCCTCCGGGCGAATGTGACAAGTGAGTTATTATAGCAACGTTGGGAGGGTTATGCCAATGACGCGCGCTGGTCTGGTTGAGTTATCGACCGGACAGACGCAAAAAATCGGCAAGAGCACAACGCTCCTTGCCGATTATCGGACAACTGAATATTATAGGCTATAGGCCAAAGGTGATGGCCAGGCCAGCCAATTGATTCAGGCCGTCAAGGGCCGGCATCCCATAGTCTCCCGGTTGAGAAAGGTGATTACCAGGCCGGGCCAACGAAAAAGAGCCAGCGGTAAGCTGAGGCGGGTAGTTACCAGCGCAAACAGCTTAGCCAGTTAAAGTACAAAGGCAGGTCCACCGGTAGTTGGGCTGGGTATAGTGAGCATACATAGACAGCCCAGGATGAGGACCGATAAGAATAACAGAATGACCAGAACTAACGCTTGTTGTTGGGAAAGGCCGCTCATAGCAACTACCCCCAAAATATACTTTCCAAATTTAGCATAACATAAAATTGGGGATTGTCAAGCCAAAATGTGATATTCTTGACAGAGTTGGCAGGAAGTGATAGGATTGCACCCGTAATCAATGTATTGCCATCGGCAGCGCCGGGTTCTGCTGCGAGTTAAATTCTAGACAAGGAGGTCCAAACTAAATGGCGCAAAAATTTAAGATTACATATGCTACAATGTCGGCCGACAACGAGGAATTGCAATCGGCCCTTGATGAGGCTATTGGCAAGGTCAAAGCGGAGTGGCTGGGGGTAGAAGTTCCCATGTTTATCAAGGGACAGAAAGTCTACGCTGACGAAAAGTTTGGCAGCTACAGCCCCATTAACACCGACCTGCTCCTGTGCACGGCCCAAAACGGTACCGCCGACCATGCCAAGGC
>CAYZHI010000101.1:0-10249 GCA_964477335.1 uncultured Caldilineaceae bacterium
GAGCGACCGGGCCAGTCACCGCCCCGACGAACTGTCGGGTGGGCAGCAGCAGCGCGTTGCCATTGCCCGGGCGTTGGTCAACCAGCCCAGCCTGCTTCTGGCCGATGAACCAACCGGCGCCCTCGACTCCAAGACCGGGGCCGAGGTGATGGCCCTTTTTGACGAGCTGCACGGGCAGGGGTTGACCATCATTACCGTCACCCACGACCCCCGCGTCGCTCAGCACGCCGGGCGCGTCATTACGCTGCACGACGGCAAGGTGGTGAGCGACAAAGCCAACGGCCACAGGCTGGTTGCGCCGGCGCTGGAGATTCAGGATGAAAATATTTAAATATTTGCAAGTTGCCCTTGAGAGTATTACGGCCCACAAAATGCGGGCCATTTTAACGATGCTGGGCATTATCATCGGGGTGGCCGCGGTGCTGACCACGATGGGCATTGGCCGGGGCGCGGCCGCCAACATCACCGACCGCATCGCCAGCCAGGGCACCAATCTGCTCTCGGTGTCTCCCGGCGCTACTAGCAGCGGCGGCCTGCGGGAGGCCAGTGGTTCAGCCCGCACCTTGACCATTGGGGATGCCTATGCCTTAATGGATAAGTCGCTCCACCCGGCGATTGCCGAGGTTGCGCCCGAATATGGGGCCAATGCGCAATTGGTCTATGGCAGCACCAATACGAATAACCAGGTCACCGGAGTGACAGCAGTCTTTGCCGCAGTGCGCAACCTGACGGTAGCCTCGGGCCGTTTTCTGGCTGAAGAGGATGTGGCCGCCCAGAGCCAGGTGGTGGTCTTGGGTTCAGAATTGGCTGAAGATTTGTTTGGTACAGCCGAGCCGGTAGGCCAGAGTGTGCGCATCGGCGCCCAACCGTTCCAGGTCATCGGGGTGCTGGCAGAAAGCGGCGGTTTTGGCCGCAATACGCCCGATGAGCAGGCTTACGTCCCGATTGGGATTGCCCAGGGACGCCTATTCAATGCCCCTCGTTACCGGGGCGATTATACCATCACCGGCCTCAATGTGCAGGCGGCCAGCGCTGAGGTGGTCGACGACGCTGAAAAGCAAATCGAAATGACGCTGCGGCTGCGCCACAGCCTCAAGACCGATGATGACAACGATTTCAACGTTTTCAACCAGGCCAGCCTGCTGGAAACGGCCTCTGATATTACCGCCACCCTGACCATTTTTTTAGGTTCCATTGGGGCTATCAGTTTGCTGGTGGGGGGTATTGGCATTATGAATATCATGCTGGTATCGGTTACGGAGCGCACCCGCGAAATCGGCCTGCGCAAAGCCATCGGCGCGCACGACAGCGATATTTTACTGCAATTCCTGGTCGAAGCGCTGGTGCTCTGTTTCTTGGGCGGGCTGATTGGGGTGGGATTGGCCTTTGGGATAGCCACCCTGCTGGCCCAGTTTCCCAATTTTACCTTTAAGGTGCTCATCGAGGCCGACTCGCTGGCGTTGGCGCTTGGATTTAGTCTGTTGGCCGGCCTGATTTTTGGCATCTACCCGGCGATGCGCGCCACCCAACTGGACCCCATTGAAGCGCTACGCAGTGAATGAACAATTATCAATGAACAATTATCAATTTTCAAGTTTCAATTGTGAATTCTTAACGGTGGTCAAAGTTCCAGTTCATCATTCACAATTCACAATTCACAATTGAATTCGGAGGTATTGATGAAAAATAAAAAAGTATGGACAATCGTGCTAGTGATTTTGGCTCTGGCGGCGGGGGCGTTCTACTTCCGCAATTCGTTGATCGCTTGGGTCAGCAGCAATGATAATCAGGCTCAGGCGCAGGAAAACCAGGCCGCCGGGGAGACCGTCGCCATCCGGCCGGCCACCGACATTGTGCAGGTTAGCGCCACCGGCAACATCCAGTTGGTCGAGCAGCAATCGGCCGTGTTTGAAGGGTCGGGTATTATCGCCGAAGTGTACGTGGCCGAAGGCGACGACGTTAAGGTTGGCGATCCGCTCCTCAAACTGAAAACGGATGACCTGGAACGAGCCGTGAAGCAGGCCGAGTTAGCCCTGGAAGTCAGCCGGAACCAGCTAGACCAACTGCTGGAGCCGGCCACCGAGGCGGATCTCAACCAGGCCTATGCCAGTCTGGCCTCGGCCAAAGAAGCCCTGGCCGAACTTCAGGCCGGTCCGACGGAGGCCGAACTGGCCGCCGCCCAAACCAGTCTGGCCGCGGCCCAGGCCAGCTACCAGGAATTGTTAGACGGCTTGAGCGAGGCCGAAGTGACTCAACTCAGTACTGATCTGCACAAAGCCTACCTGGCCCTCGATCAGGCCCAGCAGGCTTACAATGAGATTGCTTATCGGGATGATAAAGGCCAATCGCAACAGGCGATGGACCTGCAATCCGCTACCATAGATTATGACGCCGCCAAGGCCGCCTATGACATTGCCACTGAGGGGGCTTCTAACTCTGAAGTTCAGCAGGCCTTGACCAGTATCAAGCAGGCTCAGGTGGAGCTAGAATCGTTAACTCCGACCAAAGCCGAGCTGCTTTCGGCGGAAGCGCAGGTGGCTTCGGCCGAAGCTACCTTGACCAGTCTGCTGAACGGTCCAACCGAAAGCGAAATCCGTAACGCCGAACTATCCATCGACCAGGCCCAGCTCGATCTGGATGAGGCCCAGGCCAATCTGGACGAAGCTACCTTGCGGGCCACCATCGACGGTATTGTTTTATCGATTGATGTGGCCGTTGGTCAAAAGACCACCTCTGACCTCAGTTCCGCCCTCATCATCGGCGATTTGACCAAACTGGAACTGCCGGTGTACGTGGCCGAAGTGGACATCAACAAGGTGGAGCTGGGTCAGGCGGTCAAGATTGCGGTTGACGCCCTGCCCGACCAGCTATTTCAAGGGGAAGTCAGCCGGATTGCCCCCATCAGCGAAGCCAGCAGCGGCGTAGTCAACTATGAAGTAACTATTCAGTTGAAAGACCTTAAAATAGAAGATGGCGTCCGGCCGGGCATGACCGCCGTAGCGACCATTCTCAACGACGGCGCTGAAAATGCCTGGCTGGTGCCCCACAACGCCCTGATTGAGTTTGAAGGCCAACAATATATCCGCCTGGTGCGCAACGGGCAGGAGAGTCGCATTGCGGTGACCCCCGGTATCTCCCAGGGTGAGTGGACGGTGGTGCAGTCTGAAGAGTTACAGGCCGGCGATCAGGTGGTTGGTCAAGTGGCTACCTATGTTGATGAGGACCAGCAATCCCAGATGCGTGGCGGTCCGTTTGGCGGCGGGCCGCCCCCTGATCGAGATTAAGACGAAATCAGCCTTCGAAAGAGACAAACCATGAAAAAGTCAAAAATTCTGCAACAACTCTCTTTTCTGATCGGAGTCTTGTTCGTAGCCGGCCTTATTTTTGCGCCCGCCGCCGTGGCCCAGGATGATAATACGCCCACGCTGACCGTGCTGGTTGAAACGCTCAAGATTCGCAGCGGCCCGGATGCTACTTATCCGGCCTTTGATACGCTGGCGCAGGGCGTCACCAGGGGCATCATCGGCTACAATGCCGAGACCGGCTGGTGGAAAGTGGTCTCCACCTATGGCAGCCCCGGCTGGGTTGACGGCGCCGAGGTGTCGGTGAATGAGGCAGCGGTGCGGCAATTTGTGGCGCCGGCAGTCCAGCCGACCACGCCGGTGACCTTGCCCGCGCCGGTTGGCGTCATCGTCTTCCAGACCGCCAGCGGCGGCCCGATTTATGCGATCAACGAAGACGGCACCAATCTACGCTACCTGACCACAGGGCTGGACCCGGTCATTTCCCCGGATGGGCAATGGGTCGCCTTTACTCGTTGGGAAACCAGCCAGGATGGGGCCCTGGGCAGCGTCTGGCTGATCAACATCGACGGCAGCGGCGAGCGGGTCATCCATGAGAATCTCTACAACCCCCGCACGCCCTCCTGGTCGGCCGATGGGACCAAGCTGGCCATCAGTATGCAACACGGCGGCAACGCCGCTGAACTAGAAAAATGTTGGGGATCAAGACCACCCCGCGACGCCTACAACGTTGTCACTGACCCCGACCCCGACGATCCGCGCGACATTGAATTTTGCTTCACCCTGCCGCCCGATCCGCATTGGGGACTGCGGCTGATCGACGTGGCGACGGGACAGCATGAAGATCTGCCTGGCGATATCTACTCCCTTTCCCCGGCCCTGGACCCCGGCAATAGCCAGCGGTTGGTGTATGATGGTGATCGAGCGCTGGTTAATCTGGATTTGACCAGCAACCAAACTTCCGCTTTGATCGATGATCCCAACGCCCATTCGCCGGTTTTTTCGCCCGACGGCAGCAAAATTGCCCTCAGTTACCGGCAGGATGACCATTGGGAAGTACAGGTGATGAACGCCGATGGCAGCAACCGCATCCGGCTAACCGAGACCCCCTACCAGACTTTTGTCCAACAAGTCCTGAGCGGCGAAGCGCCCCATTCCTACAACAACGCCGCGCCCACTTGGTCTCCTGATGGTTCCCAACTGGCTTTTCTAACCGACCGGACGGGAGTATGGGAAATCTGGGTGATGAACGCCGATGGTAGCCATCAGCGTCCCTTATTCCCGGCGGATACGTTGGTCGGTCTCTCGTTGCAGTACAACGGCATGGACGAACGAATGTTATCGTGGCGGTAGGCTGTGTAGTAGGGCGGAGATCAATCCGCCAGTTCCCCCTCTCCAAACTTACACTCGTTACATAAAAATACCAGGAAAGTGCAGACGCCGCGCTTTCCTGGTATTTTACATGGTCGGTTATTTTAACCTAGCAGTGTTCTATTCTATTCCTGGGCAAAGGCTGCTCGCAGGTTGTCCTCTTGTTCCTTGGTGAGATTGGAGGCAATGAGCTCAAAATCCAGCCCTTTGGCCGCTTCGGCAACCTTGTCCATTACCGCCCCGCTGGTCATCAGGAACAGGGCCGAGGTGCCTTCGGTCACCTTATCGCGCACCGATTTGATAAAGTTGTCGTCGATACCCACGTCGGTAAAGGAGCCGGCCAGGGCGCCCATCGCCGCGCCGATGGCCAAGCCAAACAGCGGCACAAAAAAGATCAGGCCGAACAGCATCCCCCAGAAGGCCCCGTCAAGGGCCCCAATCCCGGCCATATTGGCCAACTGCTTGGTTTTGGGTTTCTTTTTACCTGCCGGCCAGGTGACGATGGCCGCATCATGCAGGTTGATCAACTGCTGCTTGCTCAGGTTTTGGATGAGGTTAAGCGCTTGCTCGGCTCCATCGGCAGTTTTGAATTTTAAAACCGTAAGTGTAGTCATAACAAGATTTTCCTTTCCTTTCTCAGGAATAATTTGCGGATAAGTCAGAATTGTACCATATTCGATGATGGAGAACAATTTCAAAGACCCTATGTTACCCTTCTGTGTCACTTCTGCACAATTTATGCATATTTCTGTGGTATACTCAGGGACAATGAACAATGAAAAATGAATAATGAACAATGAACAATGAATGATGAAGGATTGATGACTTGCAACCTGTGCCCTGTGCCCTGTGCCCTGCGACCTGCAACCTGTAACCTGCAACCTGCAACCTGCAACCTGTAACCTGTCACCTGCCACCTGCCACCTGTAATTTGCACTTGCAACTTACCCCTTCATCCTGTGGAGAGTGAACCATGCATTCAACCATGACTCAACCGATTCTGGTAGTTGACGATGATCACGATATTGTCCGGTTAGTGCGGGCCTACCTGGAGAAGGCCGGTTTCCGGGTGTTGACTGCCAATGACGGTGAAACGGCCCTGCACATTCTGCGCCGTGACCGGCCGGCTTTGCTGGTGCTCGACCTGATGCTGCCGGATCGGGATGGTTGGGATATTACCCGGCTGGTTCGCAGCGACTCGGCCCTGGCCGAGACGCCCATCATTATGCTGACGGCCCGGATTGACGATACCGACAAGATCATTGGCCTGGAATTGGGCGCCGACGATTATGTGACCAAACCGTTCAATCCGCGCGAGGTTGTGGCCCGGGTGCGTTCGGTGCTGCGCCGTACCCAGGGTGGTAATGCGGCCAAACAACCGCGAGTGCTGCAACTGGCCGAGTTGTTGATGGATCTGGATCGCCGCGAGGTGATGGTTCAGGGTAAGCCGGTGGAACTAACCGCGACCGAATTTAACCTGTTGCGAACGCTGCTGGAAAATCCCGGCTATGCCTTTACCCGCAGTGAATTGATCGAGCAAGCTCTGGGCTATGAATATGAAGGTTCGGAGCGCACGTTGGACAGCCATATGCGCAACCTGCGCCGTAAAATCGAACCGAACAGTGCTGAGCCGGTCTATATTCAGACCGTTTATGGGGTGGGTTACCGGTTGGTAGAACCGTAGTAGGGAGTCAGAAGTGGGAAGTAGGGAAATCTCCTACCCCCTACTCTTTGGAGAGAAGAATTGTGAATAAACTGTGGGTGCGTCTGAGTATTGGCTTTGGTTTGATGGCGCTGGTGGCAGTGTCGGTGGTAGCGTTGGTGGGTATTGTGGTGGGGCGGGTTGATCGCCAGGACCGCTGGCGACGGGATGAGGCCAGGCGCCTGGTGGTGGAACAGCAATTGGTCCAGGATCTGTCAAGCTATTACCAAAACCAGGCCGGCTGGCAGGGCAGTGATCAAATCCTGTTACAGGCTCAGGCCCAGACGGTGTTTAACCGGGATCCAATCCGCAGTCAGGTCTTTTTTCTGGCTGACGCTCAAAAAAAGGTTATCTATCACCTCCGCTCCGATCAGATAGGCCAGCCTCTCAATCGGATCAAACATGGAAAGGTTATCCCGATCACGGTTGGCAATCAAACGGTGGGGTATTTGGGGACAGTTACGGCCTGGGCCTTGCTACCGGATGACCCGCCCGACTTCGCCCGAGTGATGGGTAGCTCGTTGGTTACGGCGGCGCTGGTCGCCGGGATCAGCGCGATTATCTTTGGGATTGTGATGAGCCGGTCGCTAACCAGACCGCTCAATAATCTGGCCGCGGCCGCCCGTGATATTGGCGCTCGTAACTTGAGCCGCCGGGTTGAGGAAAAAGGAAGCGATGAGATGGTCGCCGTGGCCCGAGCCTTCAACGAAATGGCCACTGATCTGGAAGAGGCCGAGCAGTTGCGCCGCAATCTGCTGGCCGATGTGGCTCACGAGTTGCGCACCCCCCTGTCGGTCTTACAGGGGAATTTGCGGGCCATCCTGGATTAAGTCTATCCGCTAGAGCAGGCGGAAATGGCTCGCTTGTATGAGCATACCCGCTTTCTGAGCCGCCTGGTCAATGATCTGCACGAGCTGGCCCAGGCCGAGGCGCGCCAGTTGCCGCTCGATTTGCAGGAGACGAACTTGAGCCAGCTTGTGGCCACTACGGCTGAAACTTTCCGCCCCAGCGCTGAGGCCAAGGGGGTTGCTCTGATCACCCAATTGCCGGTCGACCTCCCCTCACTGCAAATTGACGCCGCCCGGATTACTCAAGTTTTGCAAAATCTGCTGGCAAACGCCCTGCGCCACACTCCGGCTGAGGGTACCATTACTATTCGGGCCGAGGCAGTTGCTGAGGCAGTCCAACTGACCATCGCCGACAGCGGCGACGGGATTCCGCCGGAACATTTGCCCCATATTTTTGACCGCTTCTACCGCACCCATCCGGCTCGGAGTCGTGATCGAGGCGGGGCTGGATTAGGTCTGGCCATCGCCCGGGCTATTGTGGAAGCCCACGGGGGTGAGATCAGCGTTACCAGCACCGGGGTCCCTGGCGAGGGCAGTACATTTGTGATCCGGCTATCCAACCGGCGCTACCTGGAGTAACCCTGGCAGGCTTGATAAAGCGCCTCGATGGCTGCTTTGTTTTCGGCAAAACGGTCGCGAACCTGTCGCCGTCCCTCAAAATATTGGCCGGTTACCTGCCCGCCTATTTCGCCGGCGGCCAGCCAGACCGGCGTGTCAGCCCCCTCGTCTGGCGAATCGTGGCCGCCAAAGCCCAAGTTGTTGCTCAAGGTCGAATTGACATCGCCAGGGTGGCAGGCGTTCACTGTAACCCCAAAAGGTTTCAATCTTTCGGCAAAAGCGACTGTCAACATCCGGTTGGCCTGCTTGGATTGGCGGTAGGCGGTGTTGTTATCATAGCGGCGGCGTTTGAACTCCAAATCCTCCAGATCGAGGTCGCCAGCCCAATAGCTGGCTACATTGACCACGCGCGCCGGGGCCGACTGTTTCAGAATTTCATTGAAGGCGTCGGTCAGCCAAAAGTAGCCCAGCACATTGGTGGCAAATTGCAACTCGATGCCCTCGGCTGTTTCCTGGCGTGAGCGCGGGGTTATCCCGGCGTTGTTGACCAGCACATGCAGGGGTCCCTGCCAGCGCTCAACCAGCGCCTGAATGGAAGCCTGCCGGGCCAGATCAACCAGTTCAGCCCGCACCTGCTTGTTGCCGGTGGCTTGAATGATATCCTGAACCGCCTGCTCAGCTTTGGCCTCATTGCGCACAGCCAGGACCACCTGGTAACCCTGGGCCGCCAATTGGCAAGCAATGGCCCGGCCAATGGCGCCGGTCGCGCCGGTAACGATGGCGACTCGATCGTTCTGATCGGACATAGCATACCTCCTGTTTAGCCGGTAGTTGCTGCTCGCCTAGCCCGATTGCAGCAGGCGGCGGTGATCGACCATAATGCAGGCATCCATGACCACTTCCAAACCGGCGGCCCTGGCTTTAGCCGCAGCCAGCTCGTTGACCACGCCCACCTGCATCCAGATCACTTTGGCGCCAATCTGGATGGCCTGCTCAACCGCCGGCAGCACCTCCTCGCTGCGCCGAAAAATAAGAACTAGGTCGACCGGTTCAGGCACGGATAGCAGATCGGGGTAGGCTTTCTCGCCCAGTGCTGCTTCCAGAAACGGATTCACCGGAATAATCCGGTAACCGGCCTCTTGCAGATAGGCGGGCACATAGTAGCCGGGGCGGCTCGACCGCGACGACAAGCCAACCACCGCTACGGTCTTGACCGTTTCAAGAATCCGCCGTTTTTCGACGTCAGTCAAGCTCATCTTCGACTGGCCCGACGCATTTTGCCCAGCATCATGAACAGAGCACCCAGGGCGGTGATAAAAGCCAGGCCAATCTTGGTTACGTCAACTACCGGTTCCACCCGCACGCCAGCGGGGCCAATACTGACAACGGCCACGGGGCGTCCCAGCGAGAAACCGCCGCCGCCCCCGCCGCTGCCAAGTTCGGATAGATTGGGCGCCGCTGCCGCGCTGCTATCGCTCTCCTCAGGCTTAAGGCTGCCCCCACCGCCAAAGCCAACACCCATTGTCACCGACACTTCTGAAGCGGTAATTACGGTGTATTCGCCGGATACAACGGGTTCGCTAAATACCGCCTCCGGCCGGGCCACCGTGAACAGTTGGCTGATGATCTGACTGGCCTGGTTTTGATCGGGCATAGAGTTGAGTACAAGTTTATTCAATTCATCACTCATTCCGGTTTCTCCTTTGCTGGATGATTAGGAACAACGTAATTATCGAAAAGATCAGACTAAGAGCCAACAGGCCCACCTGAACCAGCCGGGTGATATCGATGATAGGCAGGCGCGCCGCTTGTTGACCCGGACGATCGTTGCGTACTGCCTGCACGGCGATGGGGCGAGTCCAGACCCAGCCGCCATACGGCCAGCGAATGATTAACGACTGGGCTTGCGGGGTCAGAGTAATATCACCCACAGTCACCTGCCGGCCTGCGGTAGTTTGCCATGTCACGATGTCTGTAAGGCGGCCCATAAGCCCTCCGCTTTAGTTTTGCTACAGAGTGATCTTATCAAAAAAATGGCGATATTTCAGGGTCGATCCGAGCCGTGGGCTGGCCAGGTTGCCATCACCTGGCGCAGGATGGCAAACTCGCCGATGTGGTAGGCGTTATGGTCGGCCACCAGCAGCAGTTCCCGCAGGATAGTGTAGCCCGGCGCGTGGGGCAGGTCAGAAAAAAAGTTGGTCGTCGGTGCCTGCACCAGTTGCTCCAGTGCGGCCAAGTCGGCCCGAAAGGCTTGGATTGTCTGCCGCCACCCAGCTTCGTCGGTAACTTGGCTTGCCGTTGGCCAGTATTCCGCCGGCCAGGCCGGCGAAACGTGGTTGGGGTTGCGGATGAACTCCAGAATATCCCACTGGGCTATCCGGATATGCTCCAGCAGATGCCAGGGGGTGTAAGGTACGTTGGGGGGACGCCGGTTGATCTGGTCCATTGGAAAATCAGCCACGGCCTGG
>CAYZHI010000102.1:0-10239 GCA_964477335.1 uncultured Caldilineaceae bacterium
CCATAATGCCGGAGGCGCCTTTGGTAATGTAGCTGCCGGGCGTTTGCTCCGGGCTGTTGCTGTAAAACTCACCCCCGGCAATATCCAGGTGCGCCCACGGCCAGTCACCGACAAAATGAGCCAGAAAGCGGGCCCCGGTCACCGGACTGGCGGTCCGGCCGCCGGAATTCTTGATATCGGCGACCTGGCTCTTGATTTGACGGTCATAGGCCGGGTCGAGGGGCAGCCGCCACAGCGGCTCGCCCACTTTTTGGCCGGCGGCCAGCAGCGCCTCGCTCAGGTCGTCGGTGGTGCAGAACAGGCCGGTGGTGCGCTCACCCAGGGCAATGACCTTGCCGCCGGTGAGGGTGGCAATGTCAATCACGACGGCGGGTTTGAGTGTGTCGGCATAGCAGAGCGCGTCGGCCAGAATCAGGCGGCCTTCGGCGTCGGTGTTGTTCACCTCGATGCTGACCCCGTTTTTGGCGATGATCACATCGCCCGGTTTGTAAGCCGTGGCGCTGACCAGATTTTCCACCAGCGGGGTCAGGCCGATCACCGGCTGCGGCAGCTTTAGCAAAGCAATGGCCCGCATAGCCGCAATCACCGCCGCCGCGCCGGTCATATCACCTTTCATGCTCTCCATACCGGCGGCCGTTTTGAGCGAGTAACCGCCGGTGTCAAACGCCACGCCCTTGCCCACCAGCACCACCGGTTGCTCGTCAGTGGGCCAGTATTCCATCACCACAAAGCGGGCCGGTTGAACGGCCCCCTGGTTGACGGCCAGCAGCGCGCCCATCCCCTGCTGCCGCAACTCGGCCTCGTCGAGCACCGTGCAGGTCAGGCCAACCTCGGCGCACATTGCCTGGGCCGTCGCGGCGATGGCCGCGGGCGAAGCCACATTGCTGGGCTGGTTACCCAGAGTCCGGGCCAGATAAACGCTCTCGGCGATAATTTGGCCGGCCCGTGCACCCGCCTCGAGCTGCTCAATCCTGTTTTGGTCAAACTCCACCAGGGTCAGTGAGTCGACCTGGCCATTCTCGTCATCGTCGTCTTTTTTGGAGCGGGGGGCGTCGTATTTGTACAGGGCCAGCAGGCTGCCTTCGACCACTGCCTGGGCCGCCGCGGTCAAATCCAGGCCGCCGCTACCGCCGCCGTGCACAATAGTCGCTACAGAGGTCGCCCCAACTTTTTGGGCCTGTTTGATGGCCGCACCGGCAGCCTCCCGGGCCGCCTCCAGATCAAATTTGTCAGCCTGTCCCAGGCCGACCACAATTACCCGCCGGGCCGGGATGGCCCCGCGGGGATAGAGCACGACCGTCTGGCCTAATTTGCCCGTCAGATCGCCGGCTTCAATCAGCTCGGTGATGGCGCCATCGAGGGCCTTGTTGACCACGCCGGTAGCGCCGGCCGGTTGGGTGACACCCTGAAACAGATTGACGACAATTGCCTCGGCCTCAACTGCCTGAATCCCGCCTTGCTGAACAGCAACTTGCATAGATTTTTCTCCGTGATAGGTTGATTAGTTGTTTTTCAATTTGGTGAGCATAGAACTTTTCGATCCAGGTGACCGCTGACGGCCGACCGCAGACCGCAGCCGGGTGCAGTGTTGCCTCCAAGTCGCCTGACGGCGGTCCGCATTCAGCAGAAAGCCGCCTTCAATTCCCGCAATCGGGCCAACGCCGCATCGACTCTGGCCCGATTCTCCGGCCGGTTGAGCCAACGGCTAAGGCCAGAGGGGTGGGGCAGCGGCACAAGGGCCGTTTCAGCCTGTTCAAACACCTGGCCGATGAACGACTCCAACGGCTGGCCCTTGAGCTGGGGCAAAAACAGCTCGATAGCAACCCGGCCAACAGGCAAAATGACTCTGGGGCGGATGATGGCCAGCTCCTGCTCCAGCCAGGGTCGGCACAAAGCCCGCTCGGCCGCAGTGGGCAGGCGGTCTCCTTGACCGTTCGGGCTGGGACCAGGGTAACATTTGGTAACGGCCGAGAGATAATGGCCGGCTCGAAATTCCACTTCAGTCCAACCGGCCTGCTCCAGCCAGGCCCACAGCAGCGAACGCCGGTTACCCCGCCGCAGTCCAAAAGGTATTCCAGCCTGGTCGCTCTCCACCCTGGCCGGGGCCTGGCCGACCACCATCACTTTGGCGCTGGCCGGTCCGCTAAATACCGGCCGGCTGCCGATGAAATAACCTGCCGCGGCGCAACGCCGGCACTCCTTCAACCTGTCGTGCAACCCATTTAATTGAAGCTGGGTTTCGGTAATATCGCTAACTCGCTTCACGCCCCTGGCCACACGCCCCTATTCGCTCCACGCTTTTTGCTCTACGCCAGACTCACTTCCTCGATCTTAAACGATGTTTTGATGTCAACATTCGTTTTCAAGGTTTGGCCGACAACGCAATATTTATCTTCCGACAATTGAATGGCCCGCTCAACGGCGTCGGGATCGAGATTCTCGCCTTTAACGATGAAGTGCAGCTGAATCTTGTGGTACGGTTTGGGGTAGTCGTCCGGTTGGTGGGCGATGACCATTACTTCCACATTGGAAATCTTTTGACGTTTCTTTTGCAGAATGCTGACCACGTCCATGCCGGTGCAGCCGGCCAACCCAAGCAACATTAGCTGGGAAGGCGACGAGTCAGGGCCGTCTTTACCGCTCATCCTGACCTGGTTGTTTCTGGTATCGATGCCGACAAAATCTAAATCTTCACCGGTCCATTTGGCCGATACTTGTTTTGTTGCCATTGCTAGTCTCCTTCAGGCAATTGAGAATGTGAATTTTAGGGCAAAACCAGGTGACATTATAACAAAAGTTGGCGGTTTAGGCTATCCTGGCAAAGCGAGCAGGCTTGAAAATCCGCTTGATTTTTACCCAAGGAAAACGTATAATAAACAGGCATATCGATAAGCATAGGAAATAGTTCTTGACAGAGATCAAGTTACTGAACACCTGGACACCCGCCTCGGGCCGAACGGGTACAATTGAAAACTGGTATGCTGAACCTTTTACCAAAAGGACCGGCTGCAAGACTCCCGGGCAATGCGGGGGAGAGTGCGACTGCGGCTGCCCGTACAATACGATGACCGAAACAGAGCGGCTGCCGCTGATCGAAACGATTGCCAGGATATTTCCCAACGAATGGCTGGCTTTCATCATCTCGCCGGAAGAGGATGATGAAATTGAGCCATTGCACGGCAAATTGATTGCCCACAGTTCCGACCCGGATCAGGTTTACGACGCGGTCAACACCGTTTTATGGAACCAGCACGTTTACGTTTTTTTCAATGGCGATTTTGAGGCGCTCAAAGCCAGTTACGGCCCGCGGTGGAATCGCCAGGCGGAGACAGTTGCTCAGGGCAACTCCGCCAAGCCGGTACAGGTAGGAGTTGCAGACGCCGGCTCAACACCATTATCATTGCCGGATGATCTGAGCGAATTGATTTACAGCGCTGTTGATCAATTATACGGCACACCAAATTTGAATGAGGCCATTCGCCGGCTACGCCTGGCTCGGGTGCGGGCAAGGATGGCCACAGATGACCGTTTAGTGGTGTTGCTGGATGGGGCACTCGATCAAATCGAAGCGCCTTTGCCCCAAATCGATGAAATCATCTGGTACCTGGAAGATAGTTTAGCCGAAATAGAGATTAGAGATTAGAGATTAGAGATTAGAGACGCCCGGCCAATAAACTCTCAATCTCGAATCTATAAACTCTGCATAATTATAGTTCTTTAACTTGCTAACACCTTCGCAATTGATACCGGAACAGTTACCGGATCTCTGGTCTTAGCCGCGCCGGCGTTTGCCCACATACAAAAACTGGTTTTGTCCCATCTCCTGTTTGCCGTCATCAAGCTGTCCCACTCAATGTCCTGTTTGGTGATATACTGAAATTTTATCTTGATGACAGAGAGCGAGGGAATGTATGGAACACAGCTGCCGAATCAGATATTTAGGTCGGGTTGAGTATGGCCGGGCCGTCGCATTCCAACAAAAATTGGTTGTTAAGCGGGCCGCCAACAACGTCCCCAACACGCTGCTGTTGCTGGAACATCCGCCGACCTATTCGGTTGGATTGGCTGGCCGCCGGGAATTACTGCTGGCCAACCGCAACGATTTGAGCCGGCAGAAGATTGCTTACTATGAGGCAGACCGGAGCGGCTCGATCTTCTTCCACGGCCCGGGGCAACTGGCCGTTTATCCCATTTTGAATTTGCAGGATTTTGGTCAAAACTACCATAGTTATGTTGAAGCTTTAGAGAGTGTCATCATTCGAGCTCTGCATGTTTTTAGAGTGCACGCTTTTCGCCAACCCGGCCAGCGCGGAGTGTGGGTGCTGCCCCGACACGAACCCTACTTTGCCTCCAGATGGCTGGAAACGGAGGAGGAGGTTGCCAGGATTGGCCTAATCGGGGTCAAGGTGAACCATCATCAGGTGACCAGCTTTGGCTTCTATCTGAATGTGGCGACTGATCTTTCCTGCTTTGATTCCATCATCCCCCGCGGCCTGCCCAGTTGCAGAGTGACCTCATTGAAGCAGATTCTAAACAAACCGATCGGAATTGGTGAGGTGATTGGCCCTGTGATACAATCCTTTTGCGAGTTATTTCGGTTTCATCCTGTACCGGAGGAGCTGAACTGGGCTTCGATATTCAATCAGGCTGAACTATCACGCCAGACAAGTAAAATTCCCACTATAAAGGATCAGGTATTGTGACCAAATTAATTGACCCCAACCGCATCGGCATCGAGACAAACTTACCCACCCGCAAACCCGACTGGCTTAGAGTTCGACTACCCGGCGGCCCGGCTTATCAACAGGTCAGACAGTTGATGCGCGGCCACCGCTTGCACACCGTCTGTGAGGAAGCCATGTGCCCCAATCTAGGCGAATGTTGGAGCCGGGGCACGGCCACCTTTTTGTTGATGGGCGACACCTGCACCCGTTCTTGCGGCTTTTGCCATATCAAAACCGGCCGGCCCGCGCCGCTGGATGAGCATGAACCGGTGCGAGTGGCCGAAAGCGTTCAGGCCCTCAACTTGAGCCATTGCGTGTTGACCTCGGTGAATCGGGATGAGTTGCCCAACGGCGGCGCCCACATTTTTGCCAACACTATCCGTGAGATTCGCCGGCGGATGCCTCATTGCACCATCGAGGTTCTGATACCCGATTTCAAGGGTAACCGCGCCGCCTTGCAGGAGGTGATGGCGGCCCGGCCGGAAATCCTCAACCACAACACCGAAACCGTGCCGCGGCTCTATCGAACGGTGCGACCACAGGCCAATTACCAGCAGTCGCTGCGAGTACTGTTAGGGGCCAAGGAGCTGGATCCCGGCGCGCTGACCAAGAGCGGCATTATGGTGGGTTTGGGCGAAAGCCACGCCGAGGTAGTTCAGGTTATGGCTGACTTGCGGGAGCATCATGTTGACATCTTGACGATTGGCCAGTATCTCCGTCCCTCGCCGCTGCACCTGCCGGTTCAGCGCTACGTCCATCCCACCGAATTTCAGGAATTTCATGACATTGGAATGGCGTTGGGCTTCCAATGGGTAGAAAGCGGGCCACTGGTCCGCAGCAGCTACCATGCCGAAGGACAGGCCCAAATGCTGGCTATTCCATTACGTGAGTCGTAAGGGATCAGTTTAAGGCGGTGGACCCTAGTCCCACCAATCGGGCGGTTCATAGGGCAAGTCGGCTTCGTCTTCGCCGAAATCAGGCGGTTCAAAGGGGGGCGGTGGGGGGCTGCTTTTGCCCAGAAAGTCAGGGGGGGCCATCGGCGGCACCGGCTCAAGCGGCAACTTCTCGGCCCCTTCCAGTTGAAAGCCGGCGGCCTCGATCATCCCTTTGACCACGCCCACCTCACCGGGAATCTCCCAAACTTTGCTTTCGGCATCAAACCGGCGGCCCGGCAAATTTTTGACCACCGCCAGCATTTCCTGAAAGCCGCCGCCCACTACCGCCAGGGGATGGCCGGCCACCAACACCCGAATCCGGTCGCCGCCGGGCCGGGGCCGCGGTGATTGGGCCGAAACGGGCGCGCCGACCACCGGTTGGCCGCCCTCCAGCCGATAGCCGCTGATATCCAACTGGCGTTGGATCTCGGCCACGGAACCGGGCAACTGCCATACTTTCAACTCGCTGGCAAAACGGCGACCGTTGATCTGCTTGATGGCGGCTAACATTTCCTGAAATGAACCGCCGACCACGCTGAACTCCTGGCCCTCGATGTGAACCCGAATACGATCCTGGCGCTGGGTCATTTTTGATTATCCTTCCTAACATAACACAATGCCTCCGTACTGAACGTACCGAGGCATTGCAAAGGTAGGCTAACTACCTTCAATCCCACATGTATTTACTCCACGCCTGACGGACCTCGGCGCTGCTCAGGGCGGCAATGGCAATGTAGCGCGGTCGCTTGGGTTGGTCGAGCAAGACCATATTGGCTTCGGCCGGAGTGCGATTGCCTTTTTTGCCGTTGCATTTTTCGCAGGCAGTCACCACATTTTCCCAGGTGGTTTTTCCGTCGCGTGAACGAGGTAAAACGTGATCGACCGTAAGAAATTTGCGCGGGGGCACTGCGCCACAATATTGGCAGGTGTAGTTATCTCTGGCCAACACCGTCCGCCGGGTGACCGGCAGCGACATACGAGCCGGAATCTTGACAAAGTAGACCAGCCGGATTACCAGCGGTACTGGCAGAGAGAAGTTCTCGGCGCGCAACCTGGCCTCAGCCGCCTCGATCAATTCGGCCTTTTCCTTCAACAGCAAAATCACGGCGCGCCTAACCGAGACAACACTCAAAGGTTCGTACGTTGCGTTGAGAACAAGCACCTGACCCACAAGCCGCCTCCAAATTTCCCCCCGCCACAATTGGCTAACATTATATCAAACTCGACTCAATGGGTCAAGTAAGAAGTGGGGACGAAATAGACTACGAGATGTGGGCATCATCACTGAGTCACACTATATGTAGGGGCGCTACCGAAAAGATCGCAGAGTATCACAAAAAAGCCTCTGCCGCACTGTTGGCAGAGGCTTTTGACATACATTCACCGCCGATTACCGCTTGACAAACTTGACGGCATCAAAGGCAATTTGAGTTGAGACCGGCGCTTCACCAGTATTGTCGTAAAGAGTTACACACTCGTCGCCGCTGGCCCCAAAGTAATAGATACCCAGACTAACAAACTTGTTGCGATGCTGGTTCTGGTCGATGGCCCGTTCATCCCGCTGGCCAAAATGTTGGATCATATAGCGGGCGTTGGCTGTGGTGGCCCGATCGCCGGGAATATAAACGAATACCTCATAGTTGCCGGCGTCGCTGAGGTGGGGGTACCAGCGGCCATAGTTCACCGCGCCCCGGTCGGTGTTGTACGTCCAGAAGAAGTTGGTGCCGTAACCACCCTTACTCACAAAGCGATTATCGGCAGGGCCGCCCCATTGGAAATTGGGGCTGTTGTTATCGATAATGAAACCGGCGCCACCGGGGTCCGGTTCGGTATTGCCATAATCGCCGGGGTCGCCCTTGAGGCTCACGTGGGCCACGGCGTTACCAATGTGGTCGTAATATTCAACCACAAAAGTCCGCAACCCTGAGTTCAAGGCGACGGACAATCTTTTGAAAACAATCCCCTGATCGTACCAGGATTCGTAAATAATTTTGCCATCCACGTAAATGCGCATACCGTCGTCGTGCTGGATATCAAAGGTGTAATACCCTTCGCGCTCCAGGAAAATGGAACGGCTCCAGCGCACCGAGAAATTGTCACGGGTTATCTTGGGGTCGGGTGAGCCGCTGTTCCAATCAAAATTGATGGCGCCGTCCTGCCGGACAATGGTCGGGTCGCCGGCCAGTTCTCTGTTGTTGAAATACTCACCCTGCCAGGCCTCGACAATGGCATGTCTGTCGCCGAGTTTGAGCCATTCGAGATGGATGAAGGCGCGGCCCGTATCTTCAAAATAGGCCACTTGAATCTGGTGATCGCCGGTTTTGTCGATGTAAACCTTGGCCTTAACATCTTGTTTGGGGCCAATATCCCAGGCATCGATAATCAACTGGCCATCCAACCAAACCCTAGCCCCGTCATCAACACTTAACAAGAAAAAGTAGGTGCCCTCTTCGATATGGCGGGTGGTTGAAAAGCGAGCCGAAAAACGATCCGGGGGAATCTCCGGAGCCGGCGATTTGTGGCCCCAATCAATGCTCAACGGTTCCACAAAGGTGACCAGGCGCGGTTGGCCCGCCAGACTGGGATTATCATAATATTCGGCCCGCCAGCTTAACTTGGCCAGCGGAGCCGCCTGAGAGTTAAGGGGTAATAGGGCCAAAATGAGGCTTAAGGCAACCAGTATCCAGATAGATTTTTTCATCATTGCTTCTCCTTCAACAACCCCTGGTTTAATTGTCTTGTTCAACCGGGTTACGTTGCCGCATGGTGGCGGTAACGGCCCCTACAAATAAGACCAGCAACAAAATTCCACTACTGATGATTATGTACTGCACCGACTCATCAGCGGCTTGGCCCGACACAGGCAATTGGGAACCTTCTACCTGGGGGACAACCTCATCCGGTTGGGCGGCCAGCTCTGGTTGAGTTGGCTCGGCTGCGGCGCTATCGATCTCAGCCAAAACCAATTCAACCGGACTATCGGCGTGCACCTCAGTAGCGGCCGAGATAGAATTACTTACCGCGGCCGCCTGGAGTGGCGAGGCTTGAAAACTCGTAGGGGCCGGTCCAACCAGGCTAAGCTCATCAAGATCGAAGATGCCGGAACCGTTGTTGATCCACTTTTTCCAACCCCTGATAAACAGGGTCAACTGGTTGCCCTTGGCGGTGATAGTGGCCTGGTAGCGATCATTCCGGTAGGCAGCGCCGATGGGTAAATTCAACGGTTGTTCATCCCAGGGCAGCTCCACCCAGGCTTCATCATCCAGCAGCTCCCAGGTGGTGCCGCCATCATAATCAATGGCGTACTGCAAGCGATAACCATAATCAGACGCGCGGATGTCCCCTTCAGTGGAACGTATCAGGCCGTTGATGGTCAATCTATATTGTTCACCCGGGATCACCGAGACCGTTTGATAGATGCCGGCGTAGCGGTTGAGTTCAGTCGCGTCTTTTATTTCAATCATTTGGGCATTCTGACCGGCGACCACTACCTGGTCCCAACTATCGCCGTTCCACCCCACCACGGCATTGCCGTTGCTGAAGCCGCCCCAACCGTAAGCAACGCCAAAATCGCCCTGAAAACCTTCTTCAAAGCCACCGTTGAGGATAAGATTCTGCGATACGGCGTTGTCTTGAGAAAAAGCGGGGGCTGGCAAATAGAACAAACCAAGCAACAACATCAGGCTAAAAATCGCCCTCAAGGCAATACTATCCAGCTTGACCATACTACCCCTCCTTGCGCCGCGGCGACTATTATCCAACCCGACAAAACCTAACTTGACATATTCATTTTACATAACTTTGAATAACCTGTCAATTACTTGTCATAATCTTTTGGGTTGCCTCGGATATCGGCGGCGGGTTGTTGTTTAGGTCGAACTTAATTATACTTAAGGTGTTGAGACAGTTAGGCATATGTGACCGGTAGTTAGAGGGCCGGTCACTTGTCCTTTAAGTTTTTTTGGTGAGGAAGAAATCGGTGGACGAAATCAAGTCAGCCAAACCGATCAACAACCCGGTTCGCCGGGTTATCATTTTGGTCATAGGTGATTTATTGACCTTACTGCTCTTTGCCTGGATCGGACGCCGTAGTCACGCCCTGTTGGTAACGGATCTGGGCGCGATTGTTACCACGGCTGCCCCCTTTGTCATGAGTTGGTTCGTGATCACACCCTGGTTTGGTTTGTTTAGCGCCGAGGTAAGCCAGAATTGGCGTAAATTAGTCCCTCGGTTACTGATTGCCTGGATCATTGGGGCGCCCCTGGCCCTGCTGCTGCGGGCGCTCTGGCTGGGTCGATCTATCTCGGGCGGCCTGAACCCGACCTTTGCCCTGGTTGCGTTCGGTTTCACCACCCTATTTTTGCTGATCTGGCGTTTGACTTATAGCTGGTGGGCTAATCGGGCCACAGGATCGTTCCCCGAAGCGGGAGAAATGAACCGATGAGTAGTTACCAACGCCCCTGGTGGCTGCTGGTGAACAAACCGGCCGGATTGGTCAGCACGGTGCGAGAGGAAAGCCGAGATGGCGAGCGCATCTTCCTCATTCATGGCGAACCATTGCTGCAAGGACTGGTCTGGCT
>CAYZHI010000103.1:0-10173 GCA_964477335.1 uncultured Caldilineaceae bacterium
AGCCTCATCGGTGGGAGCAAAGACGGTGAAGGGGCCCTCACCCTTGAGCGTATCAACCAGGTTGGCTGCTTGCAGGGCGCTCACCAGGGTGGTGAAGCGACCGTCGTTCACGGCGATGTCGACAATGGTATTACCAGACTCCATCATCGCTTCGCCGGTTTCGCCGGGGATACACAGGACCTGGCCGACTTCGATGATATTGGGATCAGCAATCCGGGCGTAGGTCCCGCCAGCAGAAGCCGCAGCGTTGGTGGCCTCAAAAATCCGGTCATAAGCCAGCACGTCGCCAAAGAATTTGTCGGCAATCTTGCTTAGCCAATCATCGGCCTGGACCACGTAATCCTGGCCGCACATCATTGATTTAGGCGCCATCATTTCACCTTCGGCCGGAGCGCTCATGCTCGGCGGCAGGATGACGGCGTCGATGACGTGGATGACCCCGTTTGAACCTTCGATGTCGGTAATGATCACCTGAGCATCATTAACTTTGACAGTGTTACCGTCCACGCTGATGCTGATCGGCTCACCTTGAACCGTATCGGCAGAGCTAAGGTTGACTACATCGGCGGCCATTACTTTGCCCGGAACGACGTGATAGGTCAGCACATCGGTCAGGGCCGGGATGTCGGCTACCAGCGCATCGAGGGTGCCGGCGGGCAGAGCGGCAAAGGCCTCATCGGTGGGGGCGAAGACGGTGAAGGGGCCTTCGCCATTCAGGGTGTCGACCAGGTTGGCCGCTTGCAGAGCACCCACCAGGGTGGTGAAACGGCCGTCGTTCACGGCAATGTCGACGATGGTTTGCTCGGCCTGGCGGGCCGGGGCGGCAAAAGCGGCGGTGATGCTGCTGACCAGCAAGGCCACCAGCACAATTACTGAGATTGCTTTGATAGAGTGTTTAAACATTGTTTGATCTCCTTTAAAATTTTTTGTCTTGGTAATTTTGTTATTTTGACTAAATTTTTTGGCTTCCATTGGCTGGCGTTTCCGTCAACCCTGCTAGGTTTTCTTGTTTAACCAGGGCACGTAGATAATTGTTATTTTACTAACTTACTGCACCTGTGAGTTCAATAGTAGCTTCCGGCATCTACACCTCCTCTTGGGTTCAAAGCGTTACCTCTTCTGCTTTGCCTTGACTTTATTTGACTGGACTGATTGTAACACATCTTGATTGAGTTGTCAAGGTTTTATTTCATTTTTGTCCATTAATTGTATAGTTTTTAAGCTTCTACATTAAATAATACGTAGCTAAGACGGTTTTGCATTCATATATATCAATATTTTGCAATGCTATTTTCCATATTTATTCAGAAAGCAAGCTTTTTAAAAATAAAAAGGGGCCTGCCGCCAGCTTTGAACCGGCGGCAGGCCCCGAAATAAACTGGATTTAATTTATGAGGAAAAATTGCCCACCATAATCATATCATTCTCAGGCGGCTGATTTGTGTTGGAGGCGGGTTCAATTGACACCCCCATCCCGTTATACGTCCCTATCGCCGCGGCAGAGGTAACTACTAACATGCCTAACCCGTCCGCATCCACTTGAATAACGCCAGCCTCTTGGGGTTGGTCGCCGGCCACCAGCCAAAATTTGTAAACCAGTCCCGGTTGGAGGGGCGGTAAACCATACACAACCAGGGCCGCGGTCTCGTCGAACGGATTGGCAAACAGTTGCCCGTGGGCCTCAGGCAGAGCGTCGGTGCCGCTGAGCGCCATCACCCGCACATCCGGCGACGTAGCATGGGCCATTACCGTGCGCTGAGCCAAAATTTCCCGCGCCAAAACCACATTTTGATTGCGCAGCGCGGCGATTTCAGTCGAGAGCGCGGCCAGATTATTTTCCTGCACCGCCTGATTCTGGGCCAGGTTAATTAATACCTGTTTTGCGGCAGGGAATTCAACAAGTTCATCGCTCAAGGCGGCCAGTTGTTGACTCTGGTTGTCTAACTCGGCCTTGAGGCGCTCATTTTCCTGGGCTTGAACAGCCACCTGATCGGCCAATTGCTCATACTGGCTGGCTAACCCACCCTGGAGCGCCTCATTTTCTGCTCGTAAAGAGGCCAGTTCATCCTGCACCGCCACCAACGCCCCCTGCAACTGCATTGTCTGCCGCTGTAAAAAGCTGATCCACAGCCCGGCCAAGAGAATAATGATCAGGCTCAATCCAGCCAGAACCGGCACCAGGGGTTGCCGGAATAACTGCTGCCAGAAGTTCCGCCACCGTTGAGCCGGGGCCGGCCGGACCGGTTGGGTGGAGGAAAGAGCTGCCACTCGATCAAGCGGTTCACTACTAATCCGGGCAAACAACGCCTGCTTTAACTGAGGCGGTGGCGTAATTGGACTGGGGTAATAGGCCAGGGCCGCGACGACGTAATGCAGCGCCTCCAACTCTGTTTGGACCGGCGCGTTGGTGGCGATAGTCGCGGCCAGTTCAGCTTCTTCCGCCTCGGTCAACACCCCGAGTACATAAAATGGCAAGAGTTCTTTGAAATTCTCCTTCATCTCACTTCAATCCTCAAAACCCTGATCTTCTAACGCTTCACGAAGTTTCTGGAGGGCCAGCCGAGCGCGGGTATGGACCGTGCCGAGAGGCGCTTTGGTTTCATCGGCAATTTCTTGGCGGGTCATTCCCCAGAAATAGGCCAATTCGATGACGCGACGTTGGGCCGGCGGCAGCAGCTCCAACGCGGCCCGGACCTGTTCGTGTTTGATAGCGGTCCAGGTCGACTCGGCCACATCGAGGCCAGGATCAGCCAGCGGCTTTTCCTCCGGCCCGGCAGCCGGAGCAGTGACCAGTTGGGGCCGGACCTGCCGTCGGCGCCAGGAATCGATACAGAGGTTGCGGGTTATGCCAAATAGCCAACTGGAGAATTTGCCCTGGCGGCTCTGAAAGGTTTCGGCGCTGCGCCAAACTCGCCAAAACGTTTCCTGGGTCACCTCTTCGGCCAGAGCCTGATCGCCCAGCATCTTGAACGCCAGCCCCATCACTGCCGCAGCATAACGGTCATACAGCAGCGCCAACGCCGCCGAGTCGCCGGCGATTACCTGCCCTAGCAACTGCACATCGTCGCCATCACCGGGTCTGGTAGCCCAGGCTGTCGTAACCGTCGGCGAAGTTGCCGTCATTTGCGCCGGCCGTTCCTCTTCGTCCACCTGACGGTATCCTTCTGGTTGAGCCGTTGAATTTGTCATAAAAACTAATTGTACCTACGCAAAATGTTGAGGTTAGTATACTAAAAGTGGACCAAAATCCAAATATGCCAGGGGGCTCAATTTCAAATTATGCTGTTTTATGTCCAATCAACTTGTCAAAATCTGGGCAACCTCGTATAATGGGCCTCACCGCCCGGCGACAGAGATAAATTGATAAATTGACAAGCCAACCTGGAACCAGAGCTGACCCGCTTTGGATTAAGTGAAGACGTGAGTGTTTCAAACCAAATTATTATTGAAACAGGAGGAGATCACCGATGAAAAAATTACTGAATGTAACCCTGTTATTAGCGTTACTGCTAACGCTGTTGCCAGTTGCCGCTCTGGCTCAAGAGGAAGTTGTCTGCGAGTCTGACGTAGTGGTTCAGGCAGACGACTGGCTGAGCAAGATTGCCGACAAATTCTATGGCGATGTGTTGGCTTTCCCGGCCATTGCGGAGGCAACCAATGCCAAAGCGGCCACCGATGATAGTTATGCGACCATTGAAAATGTCGATATCATCGAGCCTGGCTGGAAATTGTGCATCGTTAGCGCCGAAGCTGCCCAGGCGATGATGGGGCAAGGACTGGACACAGGCATGGCCTCGACCAGCGACGCGCCTACCAATTTGAGCGGGGTCATCAAAATCGGCGGGGCGCACGCCCTGTCCGGTCCAATTGCGGTGTACGGCCAACCCATCCGCAACGGCATCGATCTGGCTGTCAAGCAGATCAACGAGAGTGGCTTTTTGGGCAGCGCCGCTCTGGAAACAGTTTGGGGGGATACTGTTGGCGATAAAGAACAGGCCATCAATGTTTATAACAAGCTGATCAACCAGGATCAGGTGGTGGGCATCCTGGGTCCGACCCTGTCCAACGAAGCTTTTGCGGCCGACCCCTTAGCCCAGGAAGCCGGTGTGCCGGTCATCGCCAGCTCTAACACCGCCAGTGGCATCACCGAGATGGGCAACTATATTTTCCGTACCAGCCTGCCGGAAAGCGCCGTCATTCCCAATACCATCAGGCAAACCAAAGAAGCCTTGGGACTGCAAAAAGTAGCGGTCATGTACGGTAACGACGACGCTTTCACCAAATCAGGTTACGACGTTTTTGCCCAGGCCTTGGCCGACGAGGGTATTGAGGTGCTCACCACCGAAACCTTTGCCAAAGGTGATACCGACTTCTCGGCTCAATTGACCAAAATCCAGTCGCTCGAACCCGATGCCATCATCGTGAGCGCCCTGGCCGAAGAAGCAGCCAATATTATGATCCAGGCTCGCCAGTTGGGCATCCCGGAAAGTGTGCGTTTTATTGGCGGAAATGGCTTCAACTCACCCAAACTTTATGAACTGGGCGGCGAGGCCGTTAATGGGGCGATCTCTGGTTCCGCCTGGAACATCAGCAGTACCAGCGCCGCCAGCCAAAAATTTGTAGCCGATTACGAGGCCGAATACGGGGCCAAGCCAGACCAGTTTGCAGCTCAATCTTACACCGCCGCTTGGGCTTTGGCCACCGCCATTCGCAACGCCAACTCGACCGACCGGGCGGCCATTCGCGACGCGCTGGATACGATGGGCATCATCGAGTCGCCGCTTGGCCCCTTCTCCTTTGATGACAACCGGGACCCCGACCATCCACCGGTGGTTCAGGTGATGGAAAACGGCGCCTTCGCTCTCTTTGAGTAAAGTGACAGGTTTCTAGTACCTATGGTGGGGGACAGCTTTCAAAGAAGAGTTGTCCCCCATCTATTTTGTGGCTGAGGCAATTGTTAACAAACGGAATTTACAACAGGGGCGCAGGGCGGTTTTGATCATTGACCTCTGGTGACTGGTTGTTAAAGCATGCTTACTCAACAAATTGTTAATGCCATCTGGCTTGGTTCGGTTTATAGTCTGTTTGCCTTGGGTTATACGCTGGTATTCGGCGTGCTGGATATTCTCAATCTGGCGCATGGGGCCGTCTTTATGTGGGGCGCGTTTTTTGGCTTGATGGCGGTTACATGGTTTGGACTGTCCATCTGGAGCGCCCTGCTCGTTGCCATTATCGGAGCCGGTTTACTGGGCATTTTGGTGGAACGGTTGGCCTTTAAGCCGCTGCGCCAGCTTACCCTGGGCAATAATATTCTCTGGGCCGGTTTTGTGCTGACTTTGTTTAGTTTTGTAGCCCTGGCCTCACCCACCTTCACCGCTAACGCCCCCATTTTAACACTGGTCCTGCAACTTTTGTTTGGGGCCGGACTGGTGGCGATGGTCGTAGGTCTGGTGCTTGATTACCTGGAAGTTAAGGCCCAGCCGCCCCGCTCTTCACCCCATTTATCTACCCTTATTTCCAGCATCGGGGCCAGCACCATTCTGGTGAGTTTGGCCCAGGCCAGTTTTGGCGCCCAGGTCTCTCGCTTTCCGGCTGAGGTCTTTACGGTCAAGGCGTTGCCGTTGGGCGCGGTTCGGGTCACCAACCTGCAGCTCATCATTCTGGTGATCGCCCTGGTTTTGATGTTCGCCCTGGCCCTTATGCTCAAGCGCACCAAAGTGGGCCGGGCTATGCGCTCGGTGGCGTTTAGTGAGCGCATTGCCAGCCTGATGGGGGTCCACGTGGACCGGCTGATTATGCAAACCTTTTTCCTGTCGAGCGCCCTGGCCGGCGCCGCCGGTGTGTTATTGGGCTTGGCTCTCACCTCCATTTCTCCTTTTATGGGCAACAACATTGCCTTGAAAGGCTTGGTGGTGATTGTCCTCGGCGGGTTAGGCAACATCCAGGGTGCGGTTTTGGGCGGCTTTCTGTTGGCGCTGACGGAGGTTCTTAGCGTCGCCTACATCTCCAGCGATTTCAGAGACGCTATTGCCTTTACCGTGTTATTTCTGGTGTTGCTGGTCAAACCGACCGGCTTACTGGGAACGGCTACTCAGAAGAAAGCTTAAGTCTGTTGGCGTCCAAACCCGACTGTTCGGTTTGAGCAGCGTAACGAAAAATTTGCCCATTGATCAATGGAATTTCTCAGTCAGTTCTGGTTAAGTTACGGTTCGGTAATTCAATTTATCTTGATCGATGCGGCTTTGGGCCTCAGCATCTACATCACCCTGACTACCGGCCTGTTGTCGTTGGCCAATGCCGGCTTTATGGCGATTGGGGCTTATGCTGCGGCTCTGGCCACCATTCATTGGCAAACACCCTTTTTGGTAAGTATCCTGATTGGAGTTCTGGCCACCGGTGTTGTTGCCCTAATTCTGGGCTGGCCGGTATTACGGCTGAGCGACATCTACTTGGCCATTGCCACGATTGGCTTCAGCGAAGTGGTCCGGGTCGTTGCCCTGAACATTGACAATGTGTTAGGATTTGAACTGACCGGTGGACCGCTGGGCCTGAATAATATTCCGGTCAAAACCGAGTCCTGGCATTTACTCCTTTACCTGGCCTTGCTCATCTATTTTTTCATTCGCCTGTCGCGCTCGCGCACCGGGCGAGCCCTGGCCGCCATTCGCCGCGACGAAACCGTAGCGGCCACGATGGGGATCAATGTAGTCTATTACAAAAATATGGCTTTTGTGATTGGAGCTATGATGGCCGGCGCCGCCGGCGCATTGAGCGCCCATCTGACCCGCTTTATTGCGCCCAATGAATTCGGTTTTGCCCGCGTGGTCGATATTCTCACCTATGCGGTGTTGGGCGGCTTCTACCACTGGTTGGGTCCCATCATCGGGGCCATGATTCTGACCGGACTGCCGGAGGTATTGCGTTTTCTGGCCGATTACCGGGCGGTGGTCAACGGGGTGATCTTGATGCTGGTAATTATTTATTTACCCAATGGCTTGGCCGATCCCAGACGAATCCGGTGGTTACGTTCAGCCGAAGCGCGGGGAGACTGAGCCGATGTTGGAGTTGAAGAATGTCAGTAAGCGTTTTGGTGGCCTGGCTGCGGTCAACCAGCTCACCTTTTCCGTCCGGGCGGGCCAGATTTTGGGGCTGATTGGTCCCAATGGGGCTGGCAAAACCACCCTGATCAATATGATCAGCGGCCTGGATACCATCACCGATGGGCAGATCTTTTTCAAAGAACAGGAAATCACCCACTTAAAACCCCATCAGATTGCCCATCTGGGTATCGCCCGGACCTATCAAAATATCCGCCTGTTTGAGATGTCTGTATGGGAGAATGTGATTGTGGGTCGCCACAAGGCCGGCCGGAGTAATCTCCTGGCCGCGCTGCTTATGTTGCCCCAGCAACGCCGCGAGGAACAGGCCGCTCACCGTGATGCCCTGGCTTTGCTGGATCGCCTGGGCTTGACCGAGGTAAAAACAGCCGACGCCACCAAGTTATCTTACGGCGATCAGCGTCGAGTAGAAATTGCCCGCGCCCTGGCCACCGAGCCGGAGTTGCTGCTGCTCGATGAACCGACCGCCGGCATGAACGCCGCCGAAACCCGGAAGGTGGGCGAGTTGATCCTCAAATTGCGCGACGAGGGCCTGACAATTTTGGTTATAGAACACGATATGGAGCTGATTAGCCAGGTTTGTGACGAGGTCGTCGCCCTGAACTTTGGGCAGCTCATTGCTTGGGGCACGCCGGCTGAAATCAAAGCCAATCCGGCCGTGATCGAGGCTTACCTGGGTGAAGAAGAAAAGCAGATTATTCACCACCATGGCTAATGCAGTTAGTCGAGAAGTCAATGCTTAAGGTAGAAAACCTGCGGACCAAATACGGCGCTATTGAGGCGCTGAAAGGCATATCCTTTGAAGTGGCTCAGGGGCAAGTGGTGGCCTTGGTAGGAGTGAATGGAGCCGGTAAAAGCACTACGCTCAATACGTTGAGTGGCCTGCTAAAACCTGTGGCAGGGACAATTCACTTCGGGGAATTCAATATCACCGGTTGGCGGGCCGACCGGGTGACGGCGGCCGGTTTGGTGCAAGTGCCCGAAGGCCGGGCGATGCTGGCTCCCTTAACCGTTACCGAGAATCTACTGATGGGCGCCTACACCCGCAAAGACCGTAAGGGCATTGCTGCCGATCTGGAACAAATTTTTCAACGGTTCCCCCGGTTGGCTGAACGACGTAACCAAGCGGCCGGGCTTTTATCCGGTGGCGAGCAGCAAATGTTGGCCATTGGTCGAGCCCTGATGGCGGCGCCTCGATTGCTGATGCTCGATGAGCCGAGCATGGGCCTGGCGCCCCTGATTGTGAATGATGTCTTTGCAATTCTAGAAGAGTTGAAAAACCAGGGTAAGACTATTCTCCTGGTCGAACAAAACGCCAAGAAAGCCCTGGCTGTGGCTAGTTATGCTTACGTTTTGGATCGAGGTTTCATTGTTCGAGAAGGGCCAGGCCTCGAATTGCGGAATGATTCGGCCATTGTGCAGGCTTATTTGGGGGGATAATAATTTTGGTACTGTTATCCTATTGAGAGAATCTTGATTGTCCGGTATTGTGATAACAAGTCAGTAAACAGTATTGATATCTTTTAGAGAAAGGAGGTACTTGCCATGTTATTCCTGCCCCGTGAAGAAGGTCAAGGTTTGGTAGAATATGCTTTGATCTTGGTGCTAGTTGCTATCGTCGTCATCGCCATTCTGCTCCTGCTTGGCCCGGTTGTTGGCAACGTCTTCAGCAACATTGTTGGGAACCTCTAATTTTTTATCATTTTTATTATTTATTCTGCTATCCAAATTATTATTTTCAAGAACCCCACCAAACGGTGGGGTTTTACTTTTTAAATTTGGTTGGGTAAGCGCAGAGAATCATTCTTCAAAGGGGATCACAGTCTGGGTGTAATAGCGCGGGTAGTAGGTGAAAGAAACATCGTAGGTGGCTTGCTGGCCAGCAGCCAGAGTCGGTGGGTGAACATAAGTAAAACCGACATTAATGACCCGACCATCACGGCCATAGATTACAGCAGCCACTTTGGTTCGTTTGGAGATGAGATTGCCTGCATTTTTTACTACACCTTTGATATGTAAGAAACCGGCTTCATCCTCATAACGTTTCAGTTCCGTTACGGCCAATTGGCTCTTCAGTTCAGGTTCTACTGGTCGAGCTATGGCCCGCAAGCTGTACGAGGCCAGTCCGGCCGGTTTGGCCAGGGTGATAATGAAAGGGGAAATCTCACGCGGCGACAATACCTCGAGGATGGTTTCGCCATTGGCCGTTGCAACGATATTGCCGCTGGCATCGTAGAACGTAATTGTAATGCTGGCCTGGCCAACGTTCAGGCTGGAGTCATTACGGACTTCGCCTACAATCGTCAGGGTGTTGAATTTATCGGTGAAGTTATGGTCGCTGAGCAGACCCAATAAAACGGTGTCAGGTGGCAGGGCAGTCGGGGCAACTGTTGGTGTAATACTCACGGCTGAGGCCAAACGCTGGTTGACCACACGTCCAGCGCCAAAGGTGGCAGCATTAACCTGAGCCAGGACAACCTCTTTCTGAGCCGCTAAACGAGTGATCCGATAACTATAGGCCATTCCAGGGCGGAGCAGTTCATCAATAAAGTTGGCTTGATTGGTGGCTGCTTTATAGATAAACACGCCGTAACCGCTCCCCATATCACTGTAAATGCGATACTGCTGGGTATTTTCGATCCCGGCCCAATTTAGGGCGATACTGGCATTGGTGAGAGCGATTGCATCAACTTCAGCGGCGAGTCTGACCGGGGATTGATCGGGCCGGGCCAGATGGGCCGATTGAGAATTGATACCAGGGTCAAGGTCGTGCATCGGCCGGGCGGCTACAGCCGCCGGCGTAGCTGGTCTCAGGCTGGCGACAGCCAGGGCTGGCGCTGGGGTTCCTGTCGGAGTCAAGCTAGGTTGAGCGGTAGCGGTGAGGGTTGAGGTAACTGTTGGGGTGCTGGTCGATGTGACTGTTGGCCGAGGTGTGTTTGTTTTAGTTGGAACGGGGGTGAATGTACCGGTAGAGGTGGGGTGAGGAGTGTTGGTCTTGGTTGGCGTAGCAGTCGACGTTTTGGTGGGCGTTGGCGTGGGTGGGGGAGTGGTGTTT
>CAYZHI010000104.1:0-10160 GCA_964477335.1 uncultured Caldilineaceae bacterium
GCCGACTTCGGCGAGCTCAGTCGAGCCGTCGGCGGTCGTTTCATCCTGCTCAGCAGCGCCTGCCTGGCCGCCATCTCACTCCTGTCTTACCCCCTCACCGCCATCGATCTGTTCATCTACGCCATCCGTACCCGCGGTTGGGCTTTATATGGCCTCAGCCCGCTGGCCACCGCGCCCGACGCGCTGCCGGCCCACGATCCCTGGTTGGGCCTGGCCGCAGAGTGGATCGACGCTCCCTCGCCGTACGGCCCGCTCTGGGAGTGGCTGTCGCTGGCTGCGTTTCACCTGAGCGGCGGGACATTCCTGGCCCACCTGCTGGCGCTCAAGCTGCTGGCTGCGCTGGCCTACCTGGGTTGCGTCTGGCTGCTCTACCAGATGATGCGGCAACTCCGGCCAGAGTGGGCCGTGGCCGGCGCCCTGACCTTTGCCTGGAGTCCGCTGGCGCTGCTGGAGAGCGTTCAAAACGGCCATAATGACATCGTGATGGTCTTTTTTCTACTGGCCGCCGTGTGGATACTGAATCTGTCGCCGGGCCAGTGGGACGAAGCTGCGCCAAAATCTTCTTCGCCCATTCGCTCCCCCGCTCCCCCGCTCTCGGCTCTCCGCTCTCCGCTCACACAGGCCGCCCTCGTCAGTTTCTTTCTCGCCCTCTCCATCCTGGTAAAATTTGTCACCATCCTCATCGTCCCGTTCTTCTGGCTGGCCTTAGCCGTGCCCCAACCAACCTGGCGGCGTCGAGCGGGCGTGGCCGGCTTTTCCGCGCTGCTCATTGGGGTGATCGTGGCGCTGGCGATGTGGCCGCTCTGGCCGGGCTGGGAAGATTGGGCCGTACTGACGGCCGGCAGCCAGGCCGGTCGCTCACTGTTGGCGCTCTTAATTCTCGGCCTGCGAGATATCCTCGGACTCAGCCGAGCCTTCGATCTCTCCCGCAATGCGATCCTGGTCATCTTTGGCCTGATATACCTGTATTACCTCTGGACAAGCTTCCGTGAAGCCAAACGTACTCCGGCTGGCTTGCTGGCTTGTTCCCCGGCCTTTTATACTCTTTTCTGGTACGTGCTGCTGGTTGCACCCGTATTTCACGCCTGGTATCTACTCTGGTTTGTCTCGCTGGCGCCGTTGCTGCTGCCCAACCGGCGACCGCTGCGGGCCAGCACTGTTTTTTCCCTGACCGCGCTGCTGATCATTCCTTATTTTGAAATCGTCCGGGTGTGGTATCCGGCGCTGCTGCAAAACCAATTCATCGGCCACCTGATCGGCGTGCCCCTGCTCATCGGCCCGCCGATGCTGGCGCTGTTCTGGCCGGTTGACCACTCAGCCAACTCAAAGCAATAACGGCTCAAATTCTAGCATTGAGGTATTGATCTTTTCATGAATCTGAACTCTGTAACCCTCATCGCCCTGCCCAATATACCCCTTGTTCAACCCGGCGACGATTTGGCCGGTTTGATTTTTACGGCGATCCAGGCAGCCGGCTTAACCCTGGCCAATACCGACATCGTCGTGGTTGCCCAGAAGATTGTCTCCAAGGCCGAAGGTCGCTTTGTGCGCCTGGCCGAAGTAACGCCCTCGGCGCGGGCGCTGGAACTGGCCGAGATTACCGGCTATCCACCCCCCTACGTTGAGGTGATATTAGGGGATACGGCCGCCATCATCCGAGCCAAAAGAGGATTGCTGATTGTGGAACACCGTCTGGGTTTTATCAGCGCCAACGCCGGCGTCGACCAGTCCAATGTAGGGGCGGAGCCGGGTCTGCTGCTGCGCCTGCCCGAGGATCCGGACGCTTCGGCCCGAACCCTGCGTCGCCGCCTGGCTGAACTGGCCGGCGTCTTGCCGCCGCTCCTGATCATCGACAGCCACGGCCGGCCCTGGCGTTGGGGTACAGTCGGAGTCACGATTGGACTGAGTGGATTGGCCCCGGTGCAGGATTGTCGAGGGATGCCCGACCTGTTCGACCGGCCGCTGCAACGCACCGACGTCGGTTTTGCCGACCAGATTGCCGCCGCGGCCAGCCTGCTCATGGGCCAGGCCGCCGAAGGCTGCCCGGTAGTCATCGTGCGCGGGCTGTCGTTCACTGTTGACGAAACCGCCCGCGCCGCCGATGGGCTGCGGCCAAAGGAGCTGGATGTTTTTCGCTGAAATCGACCGCCGACTACCGCCGGTGGACCGCTTTCTCAAGGTTGTCGCCGATTAACTTCTTTCAGCCATATTTTGTAGTAGTCAGAGACATTTTGAACAGTTGGAGTTGAGGCTTCAGCCGGTTTTTTGCGTCCAATTACCGGCTAAAGCCTCGACTCCAGAGGGATACATTGCAGCTTCCCGCTGTTCAACATCTTGTCGACTACTACACTTTCAGCCATATTTTGACGAACGCGGTCGGCGGTCATCGGCCGGCAGCCGTTATTTGTCAAGCAGGAAAAAGTCCCGTGAGCAAAAATAACAACGCCATAAGCCATCTTCTTTTCGAACTCATCAAAAGCCGGCGCTCGATTCGACGCTATACCAGTGAGCCGATTCCCCCAGAAACTATCCGGCGTTTGCTTGAAGCGGCCAACTGGGCGCCATCGGCGCACAACCGGCAGCCGTGGCGTTTTGCCGTGGTCACCAAGGCAACGGACAAAGCCCGCCTGGCCGAGGCTATGGGCCAGCAGTTGCGCGCTGATCGCGCCGCTGACGGCGACGATCCCGAAGATATCGACCGGGACGTGGCCCGCAGCTATGACCGGCTGACCGGCGCGGCGGCGTTGATTGTGGTCTGCCTGAGCATGGCCGAGATGGACCGTTATCCTGACCCCCGCCGCGCTCAAAACGAACGAACGATGGCGGTGCAGAGTACAGCGATGGCCGCCCAGAATTTGATGCTGCAAGCTCACGCCGAAGGGCTGGCAACCTGCTGGCTGTGCGCCCCCTTATTCGCGCCGGAACTGGTCAGAACGACATTGGCTTTGCCGGAGGATTGGGAACCCCAGGGCCTTATCACCCTGGGCCGGGCGGCTGAAACGAAGGTCAAGACTCGGGCATTACTGGAGAGCAGGGTAAGATTTATTTGACCTAGCAGTCTGTCGGAGAGGATAATTTTGCCAGACTTAGGAAGTTTTAGATGATGATTCTGTCGTCAAAATGACTAGAAAATACCAGTAAATTGGTTGGCGAAGATGTTATTGGAAACTTCCGAAGTCTTTCTCCGACAGGCTGCTAGGGGTCAGCATGGCCGGCTCAAGCGGGCGACCGGCCTCGACTCGTTCCGCCGCCTGACTCTCATAGGCTCGCACCAGGGCGACAAACTGTTCGGGCCGGCTGCAGGTCATCAATTCCTGTTTGACTGCGGCAATGTGAGCCAGGCCGCGCACATATTTGACCACGTGCTTGCGGAACAACACCAGTCCCCGTTCCCGGCCATAAAAATCAAGCATCAACTCTAAATGGCGATAGATGAGCCGGGTTTTTTCGGCCAGGGTCACCTGGTGGATGTCCTTGCGTTGAAAAATACAGGGATTGCCAATAGCGGCGCGGCCAATCATTACCGCGTCACAGCCGGTGTGCTGTTTGATGCGCTCGATATCGGCCACGCTCCGCACATCGCCATTGCCGATGACCGGGATCCTGGTCGCCTGCTTGATCTGGGCGATGGCGTCCCAGTTGGCCTGGCCGTTATAAGCCTGCTCCTTGGTGCGCCCGTGGACAGCAATCAGCGCCGCGCCGTTATCCTCCATCACCCTGGCGACTTCCAGGTAATTGAGCGACTGGCCATCCCACCCCAGGCGGATTTTGCCGGTCACCGGCACAGTCAGAGCCCGGCTGAGACGGGCGAAGATGCGGCCAATTTTGGCCGGTTCTCTGAGCAGCGCCGCGCCGGCGCCGCGCTGCGAAACCTTGTGGACCGAGCAACCCATATTGATATCGATGATATCCGGCCCCAACGGTTCGATCTGGCGGGCCGCGGCCTCCAGCACGGTTTCATCGCTGCCAAAAATCTGAAAAACCACCGGCCTTTCCACCGGGTCATAGGCCAGCATCTGGCCGACCCGCCCGCTGGCGTGCAGCAGCCCATCGGCCGATACGAACTCACTGTAGCTCATCGCCGAGCCGTATTCGCGACAAATGAGCCGGTAGGGCATATCGGAAAAACCGGCCATGGGCGATAAAATCAAATCACCATAAACCGGAATATCTCGCACTTTGAACGTAGGCTTAACGGAAGCGCGGCTCATCCTCACCCTCGTCTCCAGGAATGAGCTTAATTTTAAGGAAATAGGCGCCCAGAGTCAATAGCAGCAGCCCCATCAGCCACAAGACGGGCCACGTCGCCCGGCGATGGCCGGTTTCAGGCAGAAAGCGAGGCGTATTGGTCTCGCCGGCCTGGACTGTGGTCGTGGCTGCGGGACCAAGCGTGGGCTGCTGGGGCGTGGCCGTCGGCGCCGGCTGGTCATCCTCAGCGTCAGAGTCAGCCGTTGGCGTAGGGGTGGCAGTGTCATCAATGATGGTGATGGGCACCTGGGTAGCCCCAGGCGCCAGCAGGTTATTGTATTGATCCAGGGCGCCTTCGGTGCTGGCGCGATTGACCGTATTGACCACGCGGGTAGTGGCCGTAAAAACAGTGGTGATAACTACAGCCGTGTCGGGCGGAATCGGGCCAAAGGTGGTGTCTGAGGCCAGATCGGTCCAGACCAGCGTACCAGGCGGGGTGACCACATTCGGGGTAAAGGGCAGGGCAAAATTGAACTGCAAAAAATTCGGGTCGTAGGTGTCGGTCAAAGGCAGGTAGGTCATTATGGCCGCGCCGTCATTCGTGATGATGTGGGTAAAAGTCACCGGCAAACCGGCCTCAGGGATGAGACCCGGCGGGGAGAGGAATTTGACCACCGGCGCGGCGCCGCCAACGGCTTCATCCCCCTGCTCGATGTCGTTAGCATCTGATATTGCGCCTGACGCGCCCATAATATCTTCGGCCCGGATGGCATTGACCACCGCCGTCCGGGGATGCTCAGCCGTAAAGAAAAGGGTGAAGGTGAGCACCCCATCAGGCTCAATATTGACCGGACTGGCTACGTTGCTCCAAACAATCAAACCCGCCGCCGGATCGTGGCTGTCCTCAGCCGGGCTGGCGCCGGCAAAGCCCAACACACTGGCATCATATTGATCGACCAGCCTGACATTGGTCAGGGTGAAACCGGCATTATTGGTTAGAATAACCGTAAAACTCAGAACTTCACCCACCCGGACTACGTTACCGGTGCGGTTGAGGGTTTTGGTCAGGTTGACTTCACCCTGAGCCAGGCTGTACTGGGCCACGTGCAGCAAACTCAGCCAGCTAATCAGCAGCAAAAACAGTACCGTAAGCAAAAGTCGCCATAAGCGTTTTGTTACCACTTCCTTCACCTCCATGCGCTTTATGCGTAAAACGTGAGTAACTGAAATTTACGACCGCCGACCACGGACCACAGACCGTCGGACAAATTAGAAGCGTACAATTGGCAACCGTCGGCCGTCGGCAGTCAGCGGTCGGCTGTCGGTGGTCTGCGGTCGAAGCGGCCAGAATTTGGAATCGCCTGAACAGATACCACACCGGCTAACCGGCAGAGAGTTTCGTAAACCACTTGTGTGCCCCAGCGCAGATTAGCAGTGGAAACTCGTTCATCAAGGCCGTGGATGCGACTTAATTCGGCTGCATCCAGTAACATTGGCGTGAAGCCATAAGCCTTCATACCGGCGCAGCGAAAGAAGCGAGAATCGGTCGTTCCGGGCGACAGGCAGGGGGTGACCAGGCCGGGCGGCCCAATAGCCAGCAACGTTTGGGCCAGGGCCCGGTAAAAATCAGTCGCCGCCGGGCTGGGCAAATGGACAACCGGCCACTCTTCGACTTCGATGACCACTTTCGGGTCGGCAATGACTGATCGTAAAGCCGTCAGAACCAGTTCAGGATTTTCGCCGGGCAGCAGGCGGATATCCAATTTCGCTTCGGCTTGAGCCGGGATGACGTTACTGGTTTCACCACCCCGCAGCATCGTCAAGCTAACGGTAGTCCGTAACAGGGGAACGAACAAGGGGTCTCGCTCCAGCAGGCCCCGCAATAGCGGCCACAGCCACAGTTTATCGGCATGGGCGTACAGGATGGAACGGGGCCAGGGCTGCCGTGAAGCCTGGGTTTGTAGCATCTGGATAACCGGCCGGGTTAGCCGGGCGGGTTGGTTCCACCATTTCAACCGCATGAGGGCTTGCACCAGTCGATCTTGTGGATTGTCGCGATGGGGAATGGCGGCGTGGCCGGGAGTACCGTGCGCAACCAGTTTGACGATCAGGCTACTTTTTTCGGCCAGCGCAATTTGATAGAGATACTCTTTTGGGGCCGCGGCTTGCGCCAGGGCAACGCCGCCCTCATCCCAGACATATTCGGCTTCGAGCAAAGCCGAATGATGCTCCAGTAGCCAGGCCACACCGTAGCGACCGGAAAGCTCCTCATCGGCGGCAATGAGCAAAATAATGGGGCGATTCAGGCTGGGGCCAGACTGCTTGAGCAGGGTTAACGCTTGCAGAAAAATGATCCCCAACCCCTTGGCATCCAGCGCGCCCCGGCCATAGACAAAGCCATCCTGAATCCAGCCGGCAAAGGGCGGGATTGACCATTCGGCCGGGTTGGCCGGCACCACATCGGCGTGACTGTACAGCAGGCAGGCAGGTTGAGCAGCTTTAACGCCGGCAGGTAAACAGGCAATAAGGTTGGTCCGGCCAGGAGCAGACTGAAGAAGTTGGGGAGTAAAGCCGCGCTGGTATAAAATGTCGGCCAAAAATTCAAGCGCGGCCGCCTCGTTACCGGGTGGGTTCGTGGTGTCAAATTGAAGATAGCGGCTCAATAAAGTAGCCGCTTCCTGTTCAACTGCGGCCCAATCGATGGAGCCCGCAGCCGGATCGGGCTGTTCACGCCTCATTGCTCGTTGAGTCGAACGTCACATCAGCCACCTTTTTCACCGCCGGTAATCCGCCAGACCAGGTACATGCGCTGGACGGCGGTCAGGTTAGAGAAGATGGCCAGCAACCAGAGCGCGGCGGTCAACTGGTTGAAAATCAGGCCCACGACCAAGATAAAAACCCGTTCAAACCGGGTGAAGAGACCATCCTTGATGGGTACGCCGATTCCCTCGGCCCGGGCGCGAGCGTAACTAACCATTAACGACCCGACTACGGTGGCGTAGATCAAGATCAGTTCCAGCGATTGATTTTGCCCCATATAGTAAATGAACAGACCCAAAAAAATCACCGCTTCTGAGAAGCGGTCGAGCGTTGAGTCCAGAAAGGCGCCAAACCGGCTGGTGCGGCCCATCATCCGGGCCAGGGTGCCATCCACGCCGTCAAACAGGGCCACCGCCGTAATCAAGATGCCGCCCCACAGAAAGTAGCCCTTGGCCAAAACAACAGCCACCCAGACCATAAGGACAAAACCAATAACGGTAACAATATTGGGTGAAAGACCGGTTCGACTGATAAAACGGGCCAGCGGCTCTAGAAAAACGCGGGCATATTTGCGTACTATTTCACTCAACATGACCCACCCTCCGGGTTAGCATGCCTGGATTGGAGATGAATTCTGGACTGAACGGACGGCATAGTTTTCAACTTAATTTCTATTGTATCGTGATAGAGCTTCAAAATCTTGTCGCCAATTTGATCCCAACTGTACTCGCGGGCTTTTTTCCGCCCACACTCACCCATAACCCGACGCAAGCGAGGGTTTTCGATTAAATGAGCCAGGGCCTCAGCCAACAGATCAGGCTGTTCCGGTGGAACCAGCAAGCCCTCCTGTCCGGGCGTTAGCACCGACCGGTAGCCGGCGATATCAGTTGCCACGATGGGTAAGCCAGCGGCCATAGCTTCTAATAAGACAACACCAAAGCTCTCAAAGCCCAGCGAAGGAGCGCAGAAAATATCGGCGCTGTGGTAGAGCGCCGACATACCCTCTGGAGTAACATAACCCACAAAAGTGATATCCGTTGCATAATGGCGCGGCATAAGTGGTCGATAACGCCTTACCTCTTGCAGCTCAAATGGTCCGGCCACTTTCAAACGCAACTGCGGAAAATTGGCCTTGAGTTTGACAAATGCCTTTAAAAGGGTTTCGAAGCCTTTTCGTTTGTCCAGGCGACCAACAAACAAAATTGTCACTTCGGACCTGGTTGTGAGCCGCTCAAGAGGAACATCCCGGCCATTCGCCTGAGCAAACCGAGCCAGATCGACCCCGTTCGGAATGATCTGATAATCGCCGGGGAACATATGGTCAGCAAAATCGCGAGCTGCCCCGGAGACCGCAATCAGGGCGTCAAGCCGGCCAAAAAATTTGCCAAAAATTGGCCGGCCGCACCGGTAAAACCAATTGGGCTGTTCGTGGTAGGCGTGAAAAGTACCGACTGTTATCGCGCCGGGCAGGTTTCGGCTTTGTTGCAACACCAACCAGGTCAAACTGGGCGTCAACGGTTCGTGTAAATGGATCACCTCAAAAGCCTCTCGCCGCAAAATCTGCTTGAGCCGATGATAGCTCCGCGGAGACCAGCCAACTCTGGCCACCGTACCGCCAATGGGAATAGGTATGACCCGGCGGGTAACAATTTGTAAGTTTGGAACAGTTACATTCTGATAACCCGAACATGCGGCCAGAATGTGAACTTCGTGACCCCTGTGGCTGACGGCCTTAGCCAAACCAACAATGTGTTCAGTAACTCCACCAGGATAGGGAAAATCATAAGGTGAGACCAGGGCGATTTTCATCTCGGTATGCCATTGGCGCTAAAAGATGACTGTGAAGCCTAAACCACAGGCGAATCGGCCCAAACTGACACGGTTACAGTCCATTGTTCTGGAGTCTGGCGAATAGCCTTTTCCATTTCGGCAATGATAAAGTGCATACCGGCTTCAAGGCGCTCCTCCTCAGAACCGGCGGTGGGCAAATGAAAGGGCGGGAGGAAATAAGCATGGTAGGTGTGGTCAGGGTTGCGCCGGCTAAAGCCGACCACCAGCGGCGCGCCCGTCTTTAACGCCAGCCGGAGATGACCGTCGGGCAACCGAGCCGGATATCCAAAAAACGACACCACCCGGCCTGTCCCGGTGATATCCCGGTCACCGGCCACGCCCACTACCTCACCTCTTTTCAAGGCCCGAATTAAATCCAGCAACGGTCCATCAATGGGGATCAACTTGAGCCCTTTACTCATCCGCACCCGGCTAATATAATTGAACAGTTCGGGCGGGTTAATACGCTCTACCGGAATAGTGATCGACAAACCACGGCGCAACATAGCATAGAGCACGATTTCGATATTACCCAGATGGGCCGAAGTCATCAAAATACCTTGCCCATTGCTCATGGCGGTGGTCACATTTTCCCAGCCCGACACCGTCACCAGGCGATCCACCGTATCATCAGACAGATGTGGCAGGCGAAACAGGTCAAAATAATTGTAGAGAATATAGTTGAATGTCGCCCTGGTACACCGCTCTATGTCAGATTGAGCTGCACGCGGTCCCAGAATCCGCCGCAAGTTCAGACTGATGTTCCGGCGACCCGGCCTATTGAATTGGTAAAGTAAGCCGGCCAGCAATTGGCAAACCGCATAGCCCAACCCGGGCGAGACTCGCGGCACCACGATCCCGGCGAGACGATACAGCAAATAAATGATGTTCACGGTGACAGTTACCGGTGGCTGATTACCGTTTGCAGGTAACAGGTTTGCATGTGGCAGGTATAAATTACGGCTGGCTGATTACCTGCCGGCAATGGTTAACCGGCCCGACGTGCTCCAACCGCCAGCAGCCCACGTTTGGACTGAACTGGCCGAATCAGCCAATATAAATCTGCTTGACTTCAATAGTTTTGGTCCCTTTCGAGTCTATGGCTTCCACCCCCACTTGAAAAGCGCCGGCCAACACTGCCTCAAACTCCTCTTCGATCCTGCATTCGGTGGCATTGCCGCAACCGCGTTCTCCACCCTCCACTGCCACATTGTTTTCGGTAAAAATGCCCCACTCAAAACTGGCCACCCCATCGGGGTCGCGCACGGTGATAATCACCCGGACATCGTCGCCCACACCAAATCGATCCCCATCCGGCAACTCAATGATGACCTGGGGACCTGAACTGGGCGGCGGCTGCGTCGGCGGGGGGGGACCAGGGG